>JAKLPU010000102.1:0-3590 GCA_022013755.1 Candidatus Atribacteria bacterium
AAGGTCATCTTTTACATACTCTTTTAAAGTAAATATAGCAGCATCGTGTTTTTCTATAAATGGCCTGATAAATTGCCATATTTTTTCCTGAGCACTTGTAGGGTCAATATGAAACCGCCAAATCCATTTTCCTTTCTTCTCTTGCCGATAATTTACTATTGCCACTGGCTGAGGATCGTGAATTACCACAAAATCATATTCACCTTCGAATAATTTCTCATTTAGTTGATTATTTTTTAAAAATATTTCTTTCATCTCTTTAGTAAATGGGACATCCATCCCCTGCAAGCCATTATGTATACTCTTGGTTACATTGAAAAAATCATCTGAACCTTTTATTACCTGCCATTCAGCCTCTATCCCTACATCTTTCATTAAAGGTACTAAGGCGGATAGAATCTCTGCTACTCCGCCTCCAAATGAGGTAGCATTTATATGAACTACCTTTTTCCCTTGTAGAGGTAAAGCCAATTTCTTAATGCTTTCAATTTCTTCCTTTCCTATAATATCGATATAATCGTTAAGTGATTTCCCCTCGGTTTTGACAATTTCTAACATATTTTTCCTCCTTTGTCTTTAAATTTATTATTAGTTTGCTATTAACATTAGTTACCCAGTACCAGTTAATGTAGCTACACGGCGTGCCGTGTTGAATCAAATAGGCACGATGCATCGTGCCCTTACATTATTGCAAGTTCGATGAATCAAGCCCCTACAACACATTGCTTATTTCGGGCAGACACAAGGTCTGCCCCTACCTCTGTCTTTCGCCATAATACACAACAATTTTAACAAGCTAACTATCTAACAATTCTTCTGTTTTCTTTCTTTTCTTCACTAAATACTAAATACTATTTTTCCTATCCGCTCTACGCTAAACGCTCCACGCTAGTTAAAAAATCAATCGGACACTTAGCACAATCTGGATTCTTGCTGGTACATATAGTTTTCCCGAGCATTACAATCTGAGCGTGAAATTCATTAAATAATTCTACATCTCTGTCCAAATTCTGGTTGAAAAATTCCTGTATTTGGTAATATGTAGAATCTTTCGAAATTAATTTATGCCGGGAAAATATTCTTTTTGTATAAGCATCAACCACAAAAAATACTTTCTTTCCGGCATACAATAATATGCTATCTGCTGTTTCTGGGCCAATTCCATTTACCTTCAATAATTTTTTTCTTAACTCTCTACCATCACCCGAAAACATTTTCTCAGCAGAACCCTCAAAATCATTTACAAATAAATTTACAAAATTTTTCAATCTTTGTGCTTTAATATTATAATAACCGGAAGGCTTGACCAATTGGGCTAATCCTTCCTGGTTTATACGATAAAGTTTCCGGGGTTCTAACAAATTTTCCTTTTTTAAATTATTGATCGCTTTTTCTGCATTGCTCCAGGAAGTGTTTTGAGTAAGAATCGCACCCACCATTATCTCAAAGGGAGTATCCCCCGGCCACCAGTTCAATGGCCCAAAATAATTATATAAACTTTTATAAATTTTTAATAGAATATCCCTTTTTTGCATCTTCTCCTAATTATTCTTAAATAATTTTTTTATTTACAAATTAATTATCCAATTAATCAATTTACCAATTAAATTTAGTTGCCCAGTTAGTAGCAACACGGCGCGTCGTGTTGGTTTAGAAGACACGGCAACGCCGTGCCTCTACTCTATTAAATTAAAAGCTTAAAGCTAAAAGCAAAAAACCATAGTTCAAAACTTAAACTTTAAAATCTACCAATTTGCCAATTAAATTAGTGGTAAGTAAATAATCGCTATCATTGATATAAGTTTTCAGTTATCGGTTTACAGTCTACTTTATTTTATGTCATTGCGAGCTCTGATTTATCAGAGCGCGGCAATCCCTGTTGGAGATTGCTTCGGTCGTTTCACTCCCTCGCAATGACAAAAATTGGTGTTTTTAACGGGCCCGATGAATCGAACCCCCTACAACACATTACTTATTTCGGGCAGACACAAGGTCTGCCCCTACTTGTACCTTACGACCTTATCTTTCTTCTTTATCTTTTTTCTTCACTATACGCTATACGCTGTACGCTCCACGCTAGTTCAGCTCCACGCTATTCTTCACTATATACTCGATACCCGATACTACATACTGTTTTTAGAACTCTCCCTTATGGGCATTTTCTAAAAATTTGCAAAGTAATTTGATAGAACTCTCAATATCCTCTTTATGGCACATCTCAACTACTGAATGAATATATCTAGTAGGAATAGAAAGGGTGCAGACAGGTACCCCGGATTTGCTCCTTTGTATAGCCCCCGCATCAGTACCCCCTCCCAGTAATATATCAGTCTGGTATTTGATTTTGTTTTCCTCTGCTATTTTTCTTAAAAAATCAACCAATTTTTTATTAGAAATAGTATGAGAATCCATTAAAGATATGGCTGTCCCTCCTCCCAAAGTAGTAGCTACTTCCTCTTCTTTGGTTCCCGGAATATCTGAAGCAATAGTAACATCAAGGGCAATACCTATATCAGGCTCAACAGAAAACGAAGAAACAGTTGCTCCTCTAACTCCTACTTCTTCCTGAACAGTTGCCACAGCATATATATCAACATAGCAATCTTTAAGTCTTTTTAATGCCTCAATCATAACATATACTCCGGCTCTGTCATCTAGTGCCTTAGCGGTTATTATTTTTTTATTTAATTCCATAAAATTCCTATCCAAAGTAACAAAATCTCCCGGTTTCACTATCTTAGAAACTTCATCTTTTTTCATGCCTACATCTATAAAAAGATCTTTAATTTTGGGCAACTTTTTTCTCTCTTCCTCGCTTAAAATATGAATGGGCTTGGTGCCTATTACTCCCCCGATATCTTTCATTCCATGAACCACTACTCTTTGGGCTATTAGGGTTTTAGGATCAAAACCCCCAACTGGAACAAACCTTATAAAACCTTCTTTGTCAATAAAACTGACCATAAAGCCAATCTCATCCATATGTGCAGCAATCATCACTTTTTTAGGAGCAAGTTTACCTGATAATTTTTTAGCTTTTTTTATTCCAATAACGTTTCCTAATTTATCTATTTTTACCTCATCAGTTACTTTTTCCAATTCTTCCTTAATAACTTTCTGAATCCTCTCCTCAAAACCTGAAATTCCCGGTGTTTCACATAATTTTTTAAATAAATTCAATTTTTTCTCCTTCCTTTACTTATTAAATTAGAATAGGTTAGCTGCTTTGACTTTAGGATTATATTTTGTTTACCTTTTTCCGTTTTTTATTCTGGAAAATATAAACCAGAATAAGAAAAGTCATTATTCCCAAGCTATTGGCTAAAATATCTCCAAAAGAAAATTCCCTTTCCGGAATAAAATACTGGTAAATTTCATTAAATATTCCATAAGAAACAGATAAAATTAAAGCTACGAAATATTGTATTAATTTTAATAACGGTATCTTATCACATAAAGTTAACAGACAAAGAAAAGTATGAATACCGTAAACAACAAAGTGCATTACTTTGTCCTGGCCATAAAAATATTGTTCTACTCCAACTTCCGGTCGGGAAGAAAAAATAAAAATCATTATTGAATAAATAATC
>JAKLPU010000103.1:0-20741 GCA_022013755.1 Candidatus Atribacteria bacterium
ACATCTTGCTGGAATAATAGGGACAGATTTGCCATCTCAGCCGGTATCTTTGCATTGGAAGAGCAGGGGATTATGGTTTGCCAAAAAATAGTCCTCTAAATTTCGTTTTTAAGGGGGGTCTTTTTCAAAATAGGTATAATCATAAGGGGCAAGTCAAATATTCTCCATATACGTAGTATATGAGCGTTTTTTTAAATCCCACAAAGCCTTTGTTTGTAAAGGTTACAGCGTTTTAGTGAATATTTCTTCAATATTAAATATAGTTAATATTTATAAAAAATATAGTTTTTTTATAGTTTTTATTCGGAAAAAGGAGAAATATTGAGAGATATAGGAAGATGAGATTGCCGCGCCCTGATAAATCTGGGCTTACAATGACATTATACGAGATTGCCACGCACCCAAAGCGGTGCTCGCAATGACAGAGGTAGGAAGAAAAACAAAGAGAAATACAAAGGATGGATTCCCGTTTTCACGGGAATGACATAAGTGGAATGATGGGATTGCCGCGTCACTACGCTCCTCGCAATGACAGAAAGGAATAATAAAAGAGGGGGTTCGGAGGATTTTATGTTTTTTTTCAATTTTACAACGTCCTATAATATATCTTATGTATAGTAATATTATTTTTTATAATTGTCTATTGTTTTCTTTTTATTTATGTTTATTTAAGCAAAACCTAATAATAAAGTAAACCATTTCTTTTAACTTCTATTCTAATTAATAATAGTAATTTGTTCATTTTAAATACGTATGGTTGCGGTTTTCAATTATGTTTATTTAACCGGTTAAATGAAAAGCAGCAATTCCTTTTTTATTTGGGTAAATATGAGACTACCCTACTAAAATAATTTATATAGTGAAGTAAACTCTTATAACTACAATTCATCACATAAATAATGCTACAATAATCCAAGTTGCAGCTCCAGCTAGCAATCCATACATTATGGAAATTAATAAATTATTTTTAATAACTAACCCTTCTTTTCCAATTAATCCTACCGTACTCAAAACAGCAACTACATTATGAACACAGATCATATTTCCTGCAGCCCCACCAACGGCTTGCAAAGACAAAACAGGAATTACCGATAAACCAGCCTCTTTTGCTGTACTATACTGAAAAGCACTAAACATAATATCAGATACTGTATTACTACCAGCAATAAAAGCACCTGATATCCCTACCAAGGAAGCTGTTAGATACCATATTGAACCAAATAATATAGCTGCTTCTTTAGCCATTACCAGCATCATAGAATCTGTACCAGCTGCTTCACCTGAATTTATCATGATATAAGTTAGGCCTAAAGCGAAAAACAATGCTATTGCTGCCGGTGTAATAGTTTTGAAAGTAGCTCTCCATGCTTCTCCAACCTTGTTTTTTTTAAGCCCATGCATTCCAGGAATAAGTAAAGCTACAAAAATAAAAGGGAAAACTCCAGGATTATACAAAGGAGTTATTCCTCTACTTATACTTGTTCCAAAAATATTTTTCCATGCTATACTCCAAGATTTTAAAATAGGAGTTAACCCGAATATTTGTAAACGTCCTATTAGTAATATTAAAGCAATTAATACATAGGGTAGCCAAGCTTTAAAAATACTTAACTCTTGGGTTTTAGAAGTCCCCTTCTGTTCTACTTTTAGTACACCTTCCCAATCAGAGCTCCATTTATCACGAGAAGGAAAATCCCATGTTTCTTTGGGAACTAAAAAACCTTTTGAAACTGCATAAACAAAAATTGGTATAGAGATCAGAGCACCCAGAAGCGACGGAAGTTCGGGCCCAATAAAATTTGCAATTAAAACATATGGTACTGTAAATACAAGACTTGCAAATAGCGTTAACGGCCAAATTTGCAGACCTTTTCTATAAGATCCTTCTGCTATTTTAGTCATTACAGAAACAATCACCAAAGGTATAAAAAAACCAACTAAAAGATGAAGTATCGCTGTAAATCCTCCAATATCAAGGATTAATTTACTAAAATCTATACCATCAGCAGTAACCATATCTTTAATAGGAGCAAAACCACCCCAAATTGGAATACCCACCGCTCCAAAGGAAACAGGGGTACTATTTGCTATTAAAGCACAAATAGCGGCAATTAATGGCGGAAAGCCCATACCTACTAATAATGGGGCAGCTACAGCTGCAGGTGTTCCGAAACCAGCAGCCCCCTCAAAAAAAGCTCCCATAAACCAAGCAATAATAAGTACTTGAATTCTTCTATCTTTAGATATTAATGACATAGAAGAAGAAATTACATCTACTCCACCGCTTCTTCTCATAATTTGCAATATTAAAATAGCACCAAAGACTATAATCAATATATCCAGAGCATTAACTGCTCCTGCACCTATTGCTCCCATTATCCACCTAAAGGGCATTTTCCAAGCTGTTACTGCAATTATAATAGCGGCAATCCAGCCTAAAGGCATTGCTTTTGTCGCAGGCCAACTGTATCTAACCATTAATATAAATACTAATGCAATAGGAATTACAGCAAATATTGCTGATAAACCTAAATTCATAATATTTTCTCCTTGTAAATTGCTTATTTAATCATAAATTTTTTTAAGAGAACCTCTTTAAAAACTTATTTTAATTAATAAACCCCCTACTCTGCCCCCGATGTACGTTCTTAACTGCGTGTAGTTTCAAGTAAACATAAAGGTATAAAATGCAGTTGTTTGCTGTAGTATCACAGTACTAAGTATTAGATTGTTTGTTAGCAGGTTAAATGAAAAGCTGCGACAACATTTTTCTTTTGTTGAAGTGTATTATATTCATCGCTAGCATCTTTTGTCTTTTTAATGATGACTTCAATATTTTTTGATTCTAAATATTTAATTAATTCTACGGGCACTCTCATTAAACCATAATATCCGGTTCCAATGATTAATACTTCAAGTTTATTATCTAAGATTTCCTTTATATCTTCGATGCAGAGATTGTGGCCTTCTTTTCGCCACCATTTATCATCGATTCTATTCATATAAATAATAAGATCAGAATGATATTCTTTACTATTAATTGTTATTTTCCCAAAATTATATGATTCTATCATTTTAATTTCCCCGATATTTATAATAATTTTGCATTAAGGTTAATTCATTTATGTTTGTAAGTTTTATAGCCCTATATTGCTAGTAATATGTCTTGGAACAAAATTTTTAATTTATTTCTCTCTTATTTTCTTATTACTATAGAAGCATAACCAACTACCTGATCATACATTCCCGAAACATCTCCCGAAGTAGCATATTTTAGCAATTCTGCTTTTTTTGCTCCTAATGCTTCACAAACAATAAGCATTACAGTAATCGGGCCAGGGCCACACATAGTTAAATTCTGTCTATAAATTATATCGTATAGTTTCTTAGGATTGAATTCGAGAATGGCATTTATTGCTTGTTTATCAATGTTTTCAGCATATTCTTGTGGTTCATAGTGGGTAAAGTCTGAGCTAGCAATTATTAAAACGTTTTTATCAATTACAGAAGAACAAATCGATTGGGCAATTTCTATATCTGTATTAATATCCTGACGAGTCATGCAAATTGGTATAAATTTAATACTTTTAACGAAAATATATTGAATAAAGGGTAACTGGACTTCTATGGAATGTTCAAACTGATGAGCTTTTTTATCCATTTTAATTTTTTTAGAGTTTTTCAAAATGTTTTCTGCAATTTCCGTATCAATTTCTAATTCTCCTAAAGGTGTTTCCCACTTTCCTTCCACCATAATAGAAATGTCTTCTCCAAAGCCGCGATGATTGGGACCTAATACAATAATAGTGTCGGGTTTACCATCTAAAGCAATTTTATAAAAACCGTTAGCCGCAACAGGTCCCGAATACATATAGCCTGCATGTGGACTAATTAATCCAATGATATTGTTTTCTTTTTTGGTATTTACCAGAGGTATTTTACCAGGTCCTATTCTATGTAAAAAACAATTTTCAATCTGTATATTTAAAGATTTTGAATCGCCAGCGTAAAAACTACCTGCGACGGCAGGTCTTCTTAAATTTAACTCAGTCATAAACCTACCTCCTCTACTCTTTTAAAAACATAACTTTACTAAGTGCTTTCAAGTTATTTAGGATTAAAATCTTTCTCTTTTAGAATGTCGACTACTTTTTTTCATCTTTCTTATTTTTGGTAATAATATTATAAAAATTATTAATATGATTAAGGATATAAAGGCTACTCTAAAATAAGTTGAATAAAATAAATATTTAGCATAAGATAAATAATATCTTTTTTTGGCTGATGGATAATTGGGACTTATATCCAATACTTCCTTAAATTCTCTGGATGCATCTTTAAAAAGTGATTTTTTTTCATCATCTACAGCTAAATTAAATTGGGCATCAATAATTTTTAATTTTAATTTTTGATCATCCGGGTGGACTTTTTGAAGATAGTTATAAGTTTCGATAGCTTCTTTCCATTGTTTATTTTCATAAAAAGCAATGGCAATTCCTTCCCGAGCATTGGTATTTGAAGGATCTATAGAAATAACCTGTTCATATTCTAATATTGCTTCCCCCCAATTCTTTTCTTCGCTATATTTATCGCCTAAATTACTGTGAATAACTATTTGGGATACGCAAAATTTTACAATTCTATTATTTCCGGCATCGGCAACATAAATATAATCCCTGTTATCTATAACAATTCCTTCAGGGTAATTTAAATTAATTTTATCCGACTCATTACCAAATTCTAATTCGAAATTATCATCTTTATCATATTTTACTACTTTTCCGTTTTTGTAATCAGTGATATATATATTATTTTTTGAATCAAAAGCAATATATCTTGTGCCGTTAAACTGACCAAACTCACTTCCGCTTTCTCCAAATTTTCTTAAAAATATGCCTTCTTTACTAAATACCTGTACCTGGTCATGGAAAGTGTCGGCAACAACCATATTTCCTTCCTTATCAAAAGCAATTCCTCTTGGGTAATAAAATTCACCGTCTCCCATACCTTCTTTCCCGAATTGTTTGATATACTCTAAAGTAGGAGAAAATATTTGTATCCTGCTATTTCCCGTATCTACAATATAAATATTATCATCTTTATCTATGGCAATACCTCTTGGATTAGAAAATTCACCCGGGCCATTACCTTCTTTCCCGGTCATCTGTAAGGATTTACCTTCCGGTGATATTTTATGGATTCTATGGTTAAATTGTTCTACTATGATTATATTTCCGTTACTATCCAGAGCCAAGCCTACCGGGCCATCAAGTTTTAACGCATCTTCCCCTTCTCCATCCGGAATTACCTTTAGTAATCTTCCATCAGAGCTGAATTTTTGTATACGGTCATTTTCCCAATCAGATACATACAAATTATTATCTTTATCGAGTGCCAGGCAAACCGGATAATTAAATTCACCTGCCCTGTTACCATATTCACCAAAAGTTAATATAGTGATATAATTAGTATCTGAAGCAGCAGCGACAATGGATGAAAAAGCGAGTAATATTATTGAAATAAATATAAAATATTTTTTCATAATTACAACCTTTTTATATTAGTATTTTTGCTAATTATTTATTTTAGATAATTCCTTGATTTTTTCACTTAACAAATTTAGTGACTCATCTTGATATTCTTTATTTTTTGATTGCATCTTTTGAAAAATCTGAGGAGTACCATAATTAGCAATTATTTTATGTTTAAATAGGATGGGAATTTTTTTCCCTTGAGGACATATTTGATAAGTGCCAATAATCCCTACCGGTAAAACAGGAACACCTGTCTTCATGGCAATCTTTATTACGCCTAATTTTAATTCCTGTAATTCACCATTTAATGAACGTGTGCCCTCTGGAAAAATACCTAATATTTTCCCTTCCTGTAATATCTTTAAGGCTTTTTTAAAAGCAAGTACATCTACATTTTCTCTATCAACTGGAAATGCATTTAAGTTTGTAAAAAGATACCTTCCTAAAACACTTTTAAAGGCTTCTTTTTTAGAAATAAAATATATTTCTCTATCTATTGATGCTGCCAAAACAAACGGGTCAAAAGAGCTTACATGATTTGAAGCAATTATCACAGCGCCATTCTTAGGAATGTTTTCAGCCCCTTTGACTTTCATGCCCCAGAATATTTTTAATAATATCCAAGAGATAATTCTAACAATAGAATAAAACATATTATATCTCAACTTATTTATAAAATTTAGGTGTGCCCGAGAGGACTTGAACCTCCAATCTACGGCTCCGGAGGCCGTCGCTTTATCCAATTAAGCCACGGGCACATACTATCTACCATAGCTAAGCCTATCAGCTAAACTCCTGGGTAATCCCGCATTAATTATTTTATCTTGTGTTAAATTAACCGGGTAAGAAACGCGATAAATATTAACTGCATTATATTTTAAGTCATAAATCCCATAACTTGTCTGGGGATTACCGTCACGAGGTTGGCCAACACTCCCACAATTAATAATATACCTTTTATTCTTACTAATTTCAATGTAGCCACCATTGCTAAAATTTATATAATCTATTTGATTATTATTTTCATTGAAAGAAAAACATCCTGCTAAATGAGAATGTCCTACAAAATATATTTTAAAAACAAATTTACTGAAGATTAAACTTGCGGTATCTTTATCTAAAATGTATTCTAATAATGGATTTTGAGGACTGCCATGAACTGCATTGACATTATCTTTAAGTTCAATCTTTTTTTCAAGATTTTTTAAGAAATTAAGGTTTTCTTTTTTTAATTGAAGAGAAGTCCATAATATTGCAGCCCTCGCAGTATAATTAAAATAATTTATATCTAATTTTCCTACAACTGCAAAATCGTGATTTCCACCTATACTTCTGCAGTTTAAGTCTTTTATCTTTTCGATACAATAATTGGGGTCGGCGCCGTAACCAACAATATCTCCTAAGCAGATAAATTCATTAACTTCTTTAATGTTTTTCAAAACACTGTTTATTGCTTCATAATTACTATGAATATCAGAAATTATCCCAATTTTCATTATCATCCTTCTAAAATAAATGTATTAGAGAAGTTATTAATTAAATAACAGCAATAATTAATTATCCCTATATATTTCCTTTTCTTCTTGTATTAACTATTCTCTAATTTATATAAAAAAACGGAGTATTTGTAATTTACACTATTTTTTTTATGCTCTTATAATTTCTTTAATTCGCATAATCGCTGAAATAGTAGATCTAGCCATTTCATCCAATTTCATGGTAATGAATTTTGCAGTCTCTTCTAAATCAGGTATTAATACATATTCTAATGTATTAACCCTTCGTCTGGTCTTTTCAATTTCATCAGCTAAAAGGCTTACTGCTTTATCTAACTCAGCCAATTTTAACATTAAGGGTATAATTTCATAAAAATTTCTCAAAGCAATGTCTAGTTCTGGAGTTGTATTTATTAAACTATATGCGTAAAAATTTCCCTCATATTTAAATTTATACTTTGGAACATTTACGCTCATTAGATTTTTAAAAGTTACTTCGATTGTACTTTTTGCCTTTGGGAACATTAAGGTCTCTTCCAAGGTTATCTTGCTCATTAAAGAAGAAGCATTAGAAAAAATAGCATAACACTTTATCAATCTATCTTCTAATTCTTCTCTAATTGTTTTATTTTCTTTTACTAAGCGAATAAATTCTTGAATTAAAGCATCTCTTTTATCTTTTAATAACTTATGACCTCGTTTTGCTAGAAATAATCTCTTTTTTAGCCTTAATAATTCCATTCGATTAGGATTAACTTTTAATAACATTTAATTTTTAGCCTCCGATGTATCCTTTGGCAAATATTTCTTAATAAATTCATCTTTTATCCTTTTTAATTCTTCTGTTGGTAGAATTGTTAATAATTGCCAACCTGTATTTAAACTTTCTTCAATTGATCTATTTTCATCTTCGCCTTGTTTGACAAATATTTCTTCAAATTTATCTGCAAACCTAACATATTTCTTGTCAACTTCCGTTAAAGCCGCTTCCCCTAAGATTACTGCTAATTCTTTGGATTCTTTACCTCTGGCATAAGAAGCAAAGAGCTGATTCATAACATTTGCATGGTCTTCGCGCGTTTTATTCAACCCAATTCCTTTATCTTTTAAACGAGACAAAGAAGGTAATACATTAATAGGGGGATAAATTCCTTTATGGTGTAATTCTCTTGATAAAATTATCTGCCCTTCCGTAATATAACCTGTCAAGTCCGGTATGGGATGAGTTTTATCATCTTCTGGCATAGTTAAAATGGGAATTAAAGTAATTGATCCTTTTTTTCCTTTTATTCTCCCAGCTCTCTCGCAGAGATTTGCTAAATCTGTGTACAAATAACCTGGGTAACCACGTCTGCCGGGAACTTCTTTTCTGGCTGCAGAAACTTCTCTTAAGGCTTCACAATAATTGGTCATATCAGTAAGTATTACCAGCACATGCATACCTTTTTCAAATGCTAAATACTCTGCACAAGTCAAAGCCATTCGGGGAGTTATTATTCTCTCTACTGCCGGGTTATTGGCTAAATTAACAAACATAACACTCTTCTCTATTGCTCCGGTTCTTCTAAAATCGCTTATAAAAAAATTTGCTTCCTCAAAAGTAATTCCCATAGCAGCAAATACAACAGCAAATTTCTCCTCTTTTCCTAAAACTTTTGCCTGCCGCGCGATTTGGGAAGCAAGTTTTGCATGGGGTAATCCTGAACCAGAAAAGATAGGCAGCTTTTGTCCTCTGACCAAGGTATTTAATACATCGATGGAAGAAATACCGGTTTGGATAAAATTGTTAGGATAATCTCGTGCATAAGGATTAATAGGATTTCCATTTATATCTAATTTTTTTTCTGCAATAATTTGAGGACCATCATCTATAGGTCTTCCCGAACCATCAAATATTCTTCCCAAAACATCCAGGGAAATAGGCAATTCCATTACCTTACCTAAAAAACGAACCTTAGTATTTGAAACATCAATTCCTGTGGTTCCCTCAAATACCTGGACAACTGCCTTATCTTCAGTAATTTCAAGCACCTGCCCTCTTCTTATTTCTCCGGAAGATAGCTCTATTTCAACTAATTCCTGATATTTTACATCGATTGTTTTTTCTACTACTATTAAAGGCCCTGCTACATCTGATATGGTTAAATATTCTTTAATCATCTTTGCTATATTATCTCCTTCCCTTTAATCGGTTGTTGAACTAACTTGGGATATTATTTCTTTTTCAATTTCACTAAATGCTTTTAAGTTCTTTTCTTCTATATATTTTGCTCTAATTATTTTTGCTTTTATTGGTAATACACTTAATTTTTCTATAGTCACTCCGTTTTCAATTACTTTTTCAGCATTTTCGTGAAACACCATAATTAATTTTAAAATAAGAAATTGTTTTTTTGTGGAACTATATGAATCAGTAATATCAAAAGCATCTTGAAGTAGAAAATCCTCCCTGATAGACCTTGCTGTTTCTAATATTAGCTTTTCATGAGTTGACAAGGCATCAACACCTACTAATCTTACAATTTCTTCTAATTCCGCTTCTTCCTGGAGCAATGCCATAGATTTATTCCGTAACTCCATATATTCTTCTCCAATTTTTTTATTGTAATATTCTGTTAGTTCGGACAAGTAAAGAGAATAACTAGTTAGCCAATCTATTGCTGGAAAATGCCTTTTATAGGCTAATTTATCTTGTAAGCTCCAAAAGACCTGAACAGTACGTAAAGTGTTTTGAGTAACCGGCTCGGATAGATCTCCCCCTGGTGGTGATACCGCACCGACAATACTTAATGTTCCTTCCTTATCATCACTACCAAGACATTTTATTCTTCCGGATCTTTCGTAAAAACTCGAAATTCGAGTACCTAAGTAAGCCGGATAACCTTCTTCACCGGGCATTTCTTCTAATCGACCCGATATTTCACGCATTGCTTCGGCCCAACGAGAAGTCGAATCAGCGATAAGAGCAACATTGTACCCCATATCCCGATAGTATTCCGCGATAGTTATTCCAGTATAAACTGAAGCTTCACGAGCTGCTACCGGCATATTTGATGTATTGGCAATTAAGATAGTTCTTTCCATTAATGGTTTTCCGGAATAAGGGTCGATTAATTCCGGAAATTCCAATAAAACATCGGTCATTTCGTTGCCTCTTTCGCCACATCCGATAAAGAGAATGATTTCTGCGTTACACCATTTGGATATTTGATGTTGAACCACCGTCTTACCACTACCAAAGGGTCCTGGTATACAAGCTGTTCCACCTTTCGCTATGGGGAAAAATGTATCAATTACCCGCTGGCCAGTAATTAATGGTTCAGTAGGAGGTAATTTTTTCTTATAGGGTCTTGGTCTTCTTACCGGCCATTTTTGTAGCATTTTAATTTCGTGAATTGAACCTTCTCGGTCTTTTATTAGGGCAATAGTATCTGTAACCGTAAATTTATCTTTATATATTTCTTTGATTTCACCCTGAATTCCGTAAGGAACCATAATTTTATGTTTAACAATACTACTTTCCTGAACAGTGCCTATAATATCACCGGATATTACATTATCTCCCTTTTTAGAAATTGGTTCAAAATCCCATTTCTTTTTTCTATCAATAGCAAACGCTTCTGCTCCTCTGGTAATAAAATCCCCTCTAGTTGATTTCAATATATCTAAAGGTCTTTGAATACCATCGTAAATTGATGAGATGAGGCCTGGGCCCAATTCCACGCTTAGGGGCATATCAGTAGAAAAAACAGATTCTCCAGGACCAATTCCTGAAGTCTCCTCATAAACTTGTATGGTTGCTGAATCTTTACTTAGTTCAATTATTTCACCAATTAATTTCTGACTGCTGACTTTTACTACATCATACATCTTGGCATTTTTTAATCCCTTAGCTGCTACTACCGGTCCGGCAACTTTAGTTATTTTCGCTGTTTCCATTATTCTACCTCTTTTCTAAATAAAATATCTGTTCCGATCGCTTTTTCTATGTTTTTCTTTAATATTTTTAACCCTAAATTCTTTTTCTCTAATTTATTAGGAATTATGGTCACACTGATCAAATATTTTTTCTGTAACTCCACAATCTCATCAAATATTTGAGAAGCAATATCTTCGGTTATAAAGACTGCTGCATATTTTTCTTTTATCAGTTCATTTAAGATATTTATAGTTTCTTCCTTACTATTTACAGGAAAGATAGAAATACCTAATAGTTGAAAACCTATTATTGAATCTTTGTCTCCTACTAAAGCAATTTTATACATACACATCACGTACTCTTTCTTTAATTTTAGAGGGTGATAATTTATTTAATTTACCACTCAAGATTATCCGGATATTTTTTATATCGTTTTCTTTGGCTGTAATAAAACCTATAAGAGGTTCCACTCCAAAGGTAATAAATTTCCCTATTTTTACAAAATCAAGAATAAAGTTATCTCTAAGTCTTTCAATTTCTGTCAAAGAATTATTCTCTTGATAACCTTTTAAACCCATTTCCACTACTCCTTCGTAATCAGTTTTAATGAATTTTGTATTCCAAGAGAATAATGGTGAATCAAACATGTCCGCAATATTTTTTAAATTAAAATTACCATCATCTATTAACATTTTTTTTAAGAAATTTTTATCTTCTCCCCTTATCTTTATTCTGATCGATGTAATAATATTGTTAAAATCAATATTTATTTTTATAAATTTTTTTAAAAAAGGGGCATCAATATTTTTTAATATATTGGAAATAATACCATATCTTTCTTTATCCAAAACTAGATCAATTATTTCTGGGTCTTGCAATTTATTATATTCTGAGATTGTTTTCCTGACAGCAGATTCAAAAGATACAGGAATTTCTGCAAATTTTTCTTCCTCAATTGCCATTATAAGGTTTTTTATACTTATCGTACCGATTTCTGAAAGAGATTCTGTAAATTTCTTATTCAAATATTTGGATTTTACAAGTACCTTGAGATTATGAAAATCATAATTTAAAGCAAATGCATAATAAAGAAAGGGATATGGAGAAATATCTTTAATCAGTTTATAAGTATATAATAATTCTTTATTTAAAGAGATTTCAAAATCTGCAGGATTATAAATATCGAAACTATAAGTGCTTAAATCACTTTCGATTAAAAGATTTAAAGAGGACGTTAAATCCGAAGCTTCAATCATTTTATCTAATAAGACTCTATCTAATAATCCTCTTTCTAATTCTCTTATTCTTCCTACAGCATAAGTATATTCAGTTTCAGTATTGCTACTATCTGTAAAATATCTAATCATTATTAACCCCTTCTTGTTAAGTAAATACTTATATTCAGAATACTTTAATCAAAAAGATATTGACTTATTTTTATTTCTAACTCTTCTCTCACTTTTTTAAATATTAATTCTAATGAACTATTTTTTCTTATATTATTCGAACCAATAACTACCCCACCCTTTATTTGCAAATAAGACGGAGATAATTTTAAATTACCTTTTTTACCTTTAGCCTCTAATTCACAGTTTATCTCCTTGATAAAATCTTTTGAGATTTTTTCTTTATCTAAAGGACTTATAAAAATAGTTTCATCTCCTCTTTCAATATTATCTAATATTATTTTTTTTATAAAATTACAATATAGTTTATTATCTAAATTTATAATTTCATCTAATGCTTTATTAAAAGTGTTATCAATAATTTCCTGTTTAGTTGAAAGTATATTCTTTTTAGCTTCTAAATTAGCTTCAGTTATAATTTTCCCTTTTTTTAACAATATTTCTTGATTGGTTTTATTTAATATTTTAGACTTAATACCTCTCGCTTCTTTTACACCCTTTTCTCTTATCTCTTTTGCTTTATTATTAGCATCATTAATAATTTTATTTGCTTCGATTTTTGCATCAGATATAATTTTTTCTTTTATATCTTTAATTGCCATAAGAAAGTTCTTCTCCTTTTATAACTTTATACCATTTAGAAGTAATATAGTAGCTAATAAAGACAATACTGCATAGGTTTCAACCATTGCTGGCATTACTATCGCCTTTCCAGTTTCTTCAGGTCTTCTAGCAATTAACCCTATAGCCCCTGCAGAAGCTTTTCCCTGATAAATTCCAGAGAAAAATCCCACTATCCCTATAGGTAAGCAGGCAAAAAATATTTGCCATCCTTGATCCAAGGTCAAGTCTATTGGCGAACCTGCAAAAATACCAATTTTCATTAAAACCCAAAAACCGGCTAATAAACCATAAATTCCTTGTGTTCCGGGTAGAGCTTGTAGTAATAAGACTTGCCCAAATTTTCCAGGGTCTTCAGTCATTACTCCTGCCCCCGCTGTTCCTGCTATCCCTACTCCAATAGCAGAACCTGAACCAGCTAAACTGATGGCTATTGCAGAACCTAAAAAAGCCATTACTACTCCTTGTGTAATCATTTTTTCCTCCTTATTGTATCTATTTTTTAAATATTAGAAAATGTAATATTATTCTTTAAATATTTTAGCAAACATATCTTATTAAAATTAATATTTGAAATATCAAACTTCAAGATTTCTTTAATGTTATTTATTCTTTAGTATGAATTTTTATATATTTAGTCTCTACCTTAAAAGGAATAAAAGCGGTTCCCCCACCCTGATAAAATTTAGTAAAAAATTCTACATATTGTAAACGAGCTGAATGTATAAATGCACTCAAGGCACTTATTATAATATTAAACAAATGCCCTCCAATATAAATTAAAATTACAAAAATAAAACCAATATATGGTATATCTTTAACTAATAATACTAAAGTGTTTACTACTACTGCGATGATACCTGTAGCTAAACCGAGGGCAAATAATCGAGAGTAAGAAAGAACATCACTAAGATATCCGGTAATGCCATATAAAGCTAAAATACCAGTCCCTATTCTCTTAATAATGTTTTTGTTTGCCCTCCCCTGGGTAAATATAATTGACAAAATTCCCCCGATAATCATATATCTTGATAAATAGAAAATTAATTTAGAAAGGGGAAACATATTGGCAATTCCTAACATAAGAAAACCAGTAATTAATAATAGCCAAGAACCTTGATCCATTAAACCATCTACAGGTTTTTTACTTTTAATATTGGCAATGAATTTTATGGTAATTCCAGTATAGATCTGAATTAAACCCAGGGTTAGGGAAAGAATTAATATAGGCATAGGATTATCTATGGGGTTAATCAGAGCAATTTTATTCAATAAAATATTTCTGATAAATATAATTTGATGTGGTAAAAAATCAAGAGTATTGCCCAGCCAACTTCCCATGAAAGCTCCCATTATAAAAGAAGATAACCCTCCCAAAATAAGTAAGTTAAATAATTTTTTAGCCATCCCTCCACCTTTGAATTTTTTTGATGCAAAATAAAATAATCCTACCATAATTAAACCATAACCAGCATCAGACAAACACATACCAAAGAAAATAAAAAAGAAAGGCATTAATAAAGGGGTGGGGTCAAATTCTTTATACCTGGGTATCCCATAAAGTTCAGTAATCACTTCAAAAGGTTTTATTATTTTATTATTATTCAATGCAACTGGTATATCTTCATTTTCTTTAGGATCACTAAAAAATATTTCTATTTCTTGATATTTTTTGAATAATCTTTTCTTTAATGAATCGATATCTTTTTCTAAAATCCAACCTTCAAGAATTAATACATTTTTTGTCTGTTTAAAATATTTTTCTATATCCTTTTTATTCTTTGAAATAAATAGATGATCGAAAGCAATATACAGAGATAAGTTATTTTTATACAACTTTCTACTTGCCTTTACTATTTTTTCCCGTTTTCCCCTAATATCCTTAAATTCTTCAGATATATTTTTTATAACCTCTAAAGGTGTTCCTTTTAATTCAGGTGGAAATTTAAAATATTCAAAATTATATTTACTTAGAACTTTTTTAACTGAAAGGTGGAATTCGGGGATAGAAATAATCATTATCTTGCATTGTTTCTTGTCTTCATCAAACTTTTTAATATCAATTTCTTTTCCAATTTTTTTTATTTCCTCTAAACACGAAATACAACCTTTTGAGGCTATAAAACCAAGTATTAATTTGGTATTTTTCGTTCCTCCCAAATCCTGTATTTTTATATTTAATTCTTTCCATTCTGTTAATTGATCTTTTATGCCTTCGATATGATTTTCTCTACTTTTTAATTCTGCTAAAGAACCATCTAATTCTTTACACATTTTGTGAATTTTTTTATAATCAAACTGAGCAAACAAAAGTGATAATTTATCGTAATCGTATACATTTCTTAACCAATCTAATGATTTATTAAACCTTTTTACCTTACCCTTATAATTAGAAAGATAATCGATACAATATTTTACTTCTGATAGTGCAGAATCAATTTCTACGGTTTTAATTTCTTTATAAGTTAATAAATCAGGTTTCTCTAATTTAGCTGTTACATCGGTTATTTGAATACATCCTGCCTGTTGAAGTTCATCAATAATTTTATCCTTCAATTCAATATGGGTGAAAAGATTAACTTTTTTAACTTTGCAAACAGCCATTATTCCCCCTCTACTCTCTTAACTATAATTTTAACCGCGCTATCCATTTTTTTTATCGCCTTTTTATATATCTCTTCTCTTTCTCTTATGCTGTCATTAATGATGTTATCCGCTTCTTTTTTTGCTAATTTTTCCTCTTTTTCGATCGTTAATTTCCCTTCTTCAAGAGTTTCTTTTTTAACCTTTTCTTTTAATTTATCTGATTCCAGATAAGCTTCATTAATTATTCTATTCGCTTTACTTTCAGCTTCTTTAACAATTTTATCTGCAATATTTTCAGTTTCTTTAATTTCTTCTATAAGTTTCATTATCAAAAGTTTAACCTCATTAGCTAATAATTTACAAAGTTATCTTATAATATTATGATATTAGTTTCTTGCCTACTCTGTTATTTATAAATATATCTCTTATTTTTTTATTTCTTCTATCAATCTTTTAATTATTATCTTGTCATTAAATTTACCTAATACTTTACCTTTTTTAAACAGTACTCCCTTCTCTTTATCAAATGCAATCCCTATATCAGCTTCTTTTGCTTCACCCAGACCATTTACCATGCAACCCATAACCGCAATAGTTAATGGCTTATGGATATTGCGAATCTGCCTTTCCACTTTTTTTACAATTTTATTTAGGTCTACCTTGCATCTCCCACAGGTGGGGCAAGAAATTATATTTAGCCCTCTTTGTCTAAGATGTAAAGCCTTTAATATTTCATACCCTACTTTTATTTCTTCTACGGGGTCTCCGGTCAGTGATACTCTAATAGTGTCACCTATACCTTGAGATAATAGTGCGCCAATTCCCACAGATGACTTAATAATACCTTGAAAAGGTGGACCTGCCTCAGTAATCCCTAAATGTAAAGGATAATCATATTTTGAAGAAAATATATTGTTTGCTTCGATAGTATTAATTATATCTGTGGATTTAATGGAGAATATTATGTTATGATAGTTGAGTTCATCTAATATCTTGATAACATTTACAGCACTTTCTATTAAAGCTTGAGGAGTTACTTTTTTATGTTTCTTCAATATATTTTTATCTAACGAACCGGAGTTTATACCAAATCTAATAGGTAAATCCATTTTCTTTGCTGATTTTATAACTAATTTCATTTTCTCACTATTGCCGATATTTCCAGGGTTTATCCGTAATCCGTCAACACCGAATTCAATAGATTTTAGGGCTAATTTATAATTATAGTGAATATCAGCAACTAAGGGTATACTAATTTCTTTTTTTATCAAGGGTAACGAATAACATGACTCTAAGTCTGGAACAGCCACTCTTACAAGCTCACAACCTTCTTTTTCCATTCTTTTTATTTGGGATACTGTATCTGATATATTCTTCGTGTCAGTATTAGTCATTGATTGAACCGAAATTGGAGCATTCCCTCCAATTTCCAAGTTACCTACCTTCACGCTCCTGGTCTTTCTTCTCATATACATCGCTTACAATTTTCCTTTTTTTTACTTAACAAAAACTCTTAAAATATCTTTATAAGTTGCAATGATAAAAATAATTATCATGAGAGATATTCCGATTAAGTACATAAAGCTTGTCTTTTCAGGTTCCAGCGGTTTACCTCTTATTTTTTCTATAACTAAAATTAATAGATGCCCGCCATCTAAAATGGGAATAGGGAGAAGATTAAACAATCCTATAAATATACTTAAAATTGCCGTAAAATATAATAGGTTTAAAAAGCCTAGTCTTGCTGCTTCTCCGGTCATTTGAGCTATACCCAAAGGTCCAGCTATCTCCAGAGGAACTTTTCCAGTAATCATTTCTATTGTATTAGAAAATATTAGTCTTATAATATTTCCAGTTGCAATTAAGCCCTTAGAAAAAGCTGAAAAAATATTAATCTTTTTGGCAGATATTTCAAAGGTAATTCCGATTAATCCTTTTTTATAATTATCATCGTATTCAGGAATTACAAAAATATCAATATTCTCCCCTCCCCTATCTAAGGTTATTTGTAATTCTTCTCCTGAACTTTTATTTATAATATTCGCAATTCTATTGGGATCTTCATTTTTTATCGAATCAATTGCGACAATTTTATCTCCGGAAAGTATGCCCGCTTGTTCAGCCGGGCTATTTTCAATAACCGTCGATATACCATTGGTAACTACCGGAATTCCATTTATAAAAAATATAAGACTAAATATAACAACTGCGGTTACAATATTCATAAAAGGACCTAAGGCCACTATTAATGCTCTAATTCCTAATGTTTTCTTGTCAAATCTTTGTTTTTCGGATAACTCTTCTGATGTTTCTTTAACATCTTCTTGCCCCATTTCCCCAGCCATTTTTACATAACCACCGAGAGGGATTAAGCAGATTAGATATTCTGTTTGGTTTTTACTAAATCCTAATATTCTTGGTCCAAAACCAAAGGCAAATTTATATACCATTACTCCAGATGCTTTAGCTGCAATAAAATGACCGAATTCATGAAAAAATATTAATATACTAAAAACAAATATAAAGGCAATTATAGTTAACATTTTTACTCCAAATTAAATTAGTCGTTAATATATTAGTCGTTAGTGAATAGTCGTTAGTTTTAAATACAAGATATATAATTAACCAATTCACCAATTTATCAATTGGCCAATTAAAAATACAGGATACAAGATAATTTAATTGACCGACTTGTCATTCCCGTGGAAACGGGAATCTATCCTTCTTTTTTTATCTTTCGCTTCTGGATTCTCACTCAGGAAATTCCTATACGATTTAGTTATTTTTATTTATACAAAAATTTAAAGCTCTCTCCCTGGCCCAGTAGTCAGCATCTAAGATATCACTAATGTTGGGATTATACTTTGGCTTGTGTTCTTTCATAGTGTTTTGAATAATAATAGGAATTTCTGAAAAGCTTATTTGACTATTTAAAAAAGCATTAACTGCAATTTCGTTTGCTCCATTTAATACTGCTGGCATTGTTCCCCCAATCTCTAAGGCTTGATAGGCAAGTTTAATACAAGGGAATTTGTTAAAATTAGGTTTTTTAAAAGTTAGTTGACCTATTTTGGTTAATTCTAATCGTGAAAAGTTATTAATAGTTCTATTAGGATAAAATAGGGCGTACTGTATGGGAATTTTCATGTCATGTTCACTTATTTGAGCCAGAATAGTACCATCTATAAATTGAACCATTGAGTGTATATAACTTTGAGGATGGATTACGATTTCTATTTTATCAGCCGGTATATTAAAAAACCATTTTGCTTCAATTACTTCTAATCCTTTATTCATTAAGGTAGCTGAATCAATGGTAACTTTTTTCCCCATTTTCCAGGTGGGATGATTTAGCGCGTCTTCAATTGAAACATTTTTTAAAGCAGTTTCGGTTAAATCATAAAGTGCACCTCCAGATGCAGTTAAAATAATTTTTTCGACACAATCTTTTTGTTCATTCTTTAGACACTGCAAAATTGCACTATGCTCGCTATCTATAGGTAAAATTTTTGCATTTCTTAACTTTGCCTCGTTAACTAACAATTCACCAGCTACTACCATCGCTTCTTTGCTGGCTAAAGCGATTTTTTTCCCTTTTTTCACTGCTTCAAAAGTAGGTATAAGAGATGCTGTCCCGGTTATAGCAACTACAATAATATCGGCTTCTTCCAAAGTTGATATATTTATTAATCCGTTAGTCCCCCATAATATTTCAACATTATTTTGTTTATTTAAATCTTTTTTTAAATTCCTGGCGATACATTCATCTTTAACTACAGCTATTTTAGGTTTAAAAAAACTTATCTGCTCCTTAAGAAAAGTCGTATTTTCCCAACCACTTAGACCTACTACTTCAAATTCATTTGAATATTTTCGTATAACCTCTAAAGTTTGTTGTCCTACCGAACCTGTTGAACCTAATATAACTATTTTTTTTCTCATAATTAGATCTCGTACTTTCCAAAATATTTATTAATTTAAAATTAACAAAGTTATATAATAATAAAATATGGGAGCTGTAAATATTAGACTATCAAGACTGTCTAATATTCCTCCATGACCGGGGATTAAAGTCCCTGAATCTTTAATTCCCGAACCTCTTTTTAATACTGATTCAAATAAATCGCCCAGCTGGGCAATTATTGATATAATCAGACCGAGAGAAAGTAATTCATTAAAAGTTAAATTTAACCAGTTTTTTAAGGCAAATGTGCCAGTAATACTAAATATAATCCCCCCAATTGATCCTTCAATAGTTTTTTTTGGACTTATTCTGGGGAATATTTTATTTTTACCAAGTTTAGTGCCGATAAGATAAGCTCCAGTATCATTTGCCCAAGTAATAATTAATAGAGAAATAAGATAATAATTTCCATTGGGTAAATCTTTTATTTTTAGCATAAAGGATAACAAATATCCTAAATAAATGCTTCCAAAAATTGTAATGGATATCTCGGCTAATACCTTAGAATAATCTTTTTTAAATAGTTGAAAGATAAAAGTTAGTATAATAAAAAAAGTAATAAATATATTTTCAATATAGTAATTCAAGCAATAAATATCATAAACTGTTATAATAATGAAGTATAACGTTAGTATGCTACCTAATATATATGATGGTCTATATCCATGTTTGTGGGCTATACTATATAATTCCTTCAACCCTAACAAAGCTACTATTATAATAATTATAAAAAAGGGAAATCCTTTCCAAAATATTGTTAAAAAAGCTAAGAAAACCCCTATAATAATTGTGGCAGTTCTCTTTAAAAAATTATTATATTTTTCCTCCATATTTTCTCACTCTTTTTTGGAAATTTCTTATTGCTTCTATTAAATTATTTTTATCAAAATCGGGCCAAAAAACAGGAGTTACCCAAAGTTCTGTATAAGCAATCTGCCAGATCATAAAATTGCTAATTCTCATTTCGCCTGCTGTTCTAATTAATAGATCGGGGTCAGGAAGATTATGGGTATATAAATTATCTCTAATAGTATTTTCGTTAATTTCTTCAATATTTAACTTTTTTTCGACTATTTTTAGTGTTATAGATTTGAGCGCATCAATAATTTCAGCTCTTCCACCATAGTTAATAGCAATATTTAAAATAAGTTTATTGTTCTTCTTGGTAGATTCAAATAATTCATTCATCTTTTCATTAAGCGAGTTAGGTAGATC
>JAKLPU010000104.1:0-3600 GCA_022013755.1 Candidatus Atribacteria bacterium
AGGCCACAAACCTGCCTTTCTTTGATTCTGATATCTTTTACCTCTGTCTCCAGCAATACTTTAACTCCGTTTATCACTGCATTATCAGCCAGAGCGATAGTAAACCCATAAGGGGAAATAATCCCGGCAGAAGGGGCATAAAGGGCATATTTGGCTTGGGGATTTAAATTGGGTTCCAATTCAAATAATTTGGGACCTCTAATTATTTCTAAATTTTTAATCCCGTTTTTCTCACCATTTTCTTTTAATTCTTTCAATTTCCTAAAATCTTCTTCGGAAAAACCAATCACCAATGACCCTATCCTTTTAAAGGGAATTTTTAGGTCTGCGCACAGTTTATCAAATTTGGGATTTGACTTTATATTAAGTTCACCTTTCAAAGTTTTAAAATCGTCATTATATCCGACATGAATAATCCCGGAATTACCCTTGCTGGTTCCCATAGCCACATCATCTTCTTTTTCTATTAGAATTATATTAATATTGAATCTGGATAGCTCTCGGGCAATGGCTATGCCAATTACTCCGCCGCCTACAATAACCGCATCTGCTTTCATAAATATTCCTTTCTTAATCAAATAAAAAAACCATTTCACCAACCGGCATATCTGACCAAAATCAGATACAAGGGGTTAACCCCCTGGTTAATAAAATGGTTCTCTCTTGTTTCTCTACCATTATTATTTAATTTTTTATATAATATCATAGAGAATTACAATTTACAATAATAAATTTACAAATTTATCCTTTCGAGGTATTATATAAAAAGCTGAAATAAATTAGTTGTTAGTATAAATACAAGATACTCAATTCAATTCTTGAACACAACTATTTTATTTACCCTGCTAAATGAGCATCTATTAAACAGGGTTTTACGAAAAAAGAAATTCCTAAACAATCAAGTTATTTTGTTTAATTTAATTTAGGTGTTCTGTAAAATATATTTAAACTTTCATTTGGAAAGTATAAAAAGGGAGAATAACATGTTTTTTGTTCTAACGGGTCTAATTGGCGGTCTGGCTCTCTTCTTATATGGGATGCAAATTACCAGTGAAGGCTTAAAGAGTACCTTCGGGAATAAGCTAAAACAGATCCTAAGCACCCTGTCCAAGAATAAATTAATCGCTTTATTAACCGGTATTGTCCTTACTTTTACTATTCAGAGTAGTACCGCCGCTTCTACTCTATTGGTAAGTCTGGTAAATACCGGGATTATGAGTTTAAATCAGACCCTCAGTATTTTGCTGGGAACAAGTATGGGGACAACTCTTACCACCCAGATAATCGCCTTTAAAATGTCCGACTATGCCCTTTTAATAATTGTTCTTGGCTTTGGTCTAAAACTTTTGGGGAAAAAAAGAAAACAGAGATTTATAGGCAATATCTTACTGGGTGTAGGCTTTATCTTTTTGGGAATGAAGGTGATGTCTGAGTCAGTCTCCCCTCTCAAAGACCACGCCCTTTTTAAAGAAACGCTAATTAATTTAGAACATATTCCTTTATTAGCCTTACTCGCCTCTGCTTTATTTACCGGTCTAATCCAGAGCAGTACCGCTACTATGGGTTTAACTATTTCACTGGCCATGACAGGTTTAATTTCATTAAACCTGTCGGTACCTATAATCTTGGGTTCGCATTTAGGCTCCTGCTCCACCATTCTTTTTGCCGGTATTGGAGCTTCCAGGAGTGCAAAAAGGGTGACTTTAGCAAACTTATTATTTAAACTGGTAGGAGTTATTGTATTTTTCTTACTCACTCCCTCTATAATTTTTCTGGTACAGAAGTCTTCGGTAAATTTGCCCCGACAAATTGCTAATGCTCATGCCTTAATCATTGTGGGTAATGCCTTGTTTTTTCTTCCTTTTACTGGAAGATTTGCCGAATTTTTAGAAAAGATCATCCCTAAAACAGAAGAAGTGGAATCCTTGCAAAAACCAAAATTCTTAGATTCGGGTGCCCTTAAAACCCCGGAGATTGCCTTCTATCTGGCCAGCAAAGAGGTGTTGCGAATTTCTAATGCTGTAGAAGAGATGGTATTAGATATTATGCAAGTATTTACTAATAATGATGAAAGGCTGCTGGATAAGATAAGCGCACAAGATATGATTGTGGATAACCTCTCCCGAGAGATAACAAAATATTTAACCAAGATAAGTTTTGAAACCCTCTCTGAGGAACATTCTCAAGAAGTATTTAGATTATTGTACATTGTCGATGACCTGGAACATATCGGAGATTTGATAGATAAAAATTTGATTCCTTTGGTGGAAAAAAAGATAGACCATAGTCTGGTATTTTCTGAAAAAGGAGTAGAAGAGATTAAAAGTATGCATCAAGAGGTTTACAACAATCTTCGAAATGCTATCGGGGCTTTTGCTCTCCAGGACCAAAGGATGGCTCAAAAAGTAATCGATCAGAAAGAATATATCGATTCCTTGGAAATAACTTTACGCAAGACTCATATCAACCGCTTAAATGTAGGGATAGAACTTTCCCAAAAGACCAGCGGCGTTCATTTAGATCTAATCAATGTCCTTAAAAGGATAAATGATCACTCTTTCTCAATCGCCCGGGCAGTAGTGGGAAAATTATAAATTATATTAGGAAAATGTTTTATATGAACAATATGATAAATAATCAACCCAAAACAGAAAGCCTTATTCTTATCCCCATCTATAATGAACAGAAATATATTTTTAATGTTTTAAGAGAGGTAAGAAGATACTCACCTGAAGATCTGTTAGTGATCAATGATGGCTCCACCGATAATAGTAAAGATATTGTGGAAGAGATTGCTTCTTGTGCTAAACTCAAAGGGAAAGTTATCATTATAAATCACCCAGAAAACGAAGGATACGGCAAATCTTTGATTGGTGGAACTAATTTTGCCCGGGATAATCATTACCGATATCTTCTGACTTTAGATTGTGATGAACAACATGAGCCGGAATTAATCCCTCAATTCTTTAAAGAGATTAAAAAAGAAAAATTTGATATAGTTTCTGGTTCTCGTTATCTGTCTTTCCAAAAACAGATTGTTGCCCCGCCCGAAGACCGATATACCATTAATCGTAAAATCACCGGTCTAATTAATAAGATAACCGGCTACGGACTAACCGATTCTTTCTGTGGGTTTAAAGTATATCGAATGGAAGGCTTAAAAAAATTAGAATTAACCGAAAAGGGATATGGTCTTCCCCTTCAACTCTGGATTCAGGCTTATAAAAACAATCTAACTGTAAAAGAGCTGCCGGTTAGTATGATTTATAAAGATAAAGACCGTACTTTTGGTAATTATCTGGACGACCCGAAAAAGAGGTTAGACTATTACCAAAAAATTATAGATAGTGAGGTAAAAAAATGCTTAATATATTAGCTGTCGGTCCACATCCCGATGATGTGGAATTGGGAATGGGCGGTTCCATATTAAAATTCACCGAAGCAAGTCATCGAGTTACCATCGTGGATTTAACTGATGGAGAGCCTACTCCTCATGGGGATCCGGAGACCAGAAAAAAAGAGAGTGTAAAATCAAGCAGGATATTAGGGATTGAGGAGAGGATTACTCTTGATTTTCCCAATCGATATCTTCAGGATGAA
>JAKLPU010000105.1:0-6132 GCA_022013755.1 Candidatus Atribacteria bacterium
ACTAAAACAATAAAAATAAAACTTGTTCCACATCGAGGGTGTAGAGTACTGTATTTTTTCACATTATCAACGTTGAGTTCTTCGCCTGCTTCATAAGTATATATTACCTTGTGTTCTGCTCCATGGTATTCAAATACTCTTCTTATATCTTTTATTTTTGAGATAAAAAATAAGTAAGTTATAAATATACTAATTCTTAATAATCCTTCAAACAAATTATAAATAATTATATTAGATAGGTACCTATCTAAATATCTAGCCATTGCGGTAGGAAGAGCTATAAAAAACACTATAAACAATGCAAAAGCAATTACAATTGTAAAAAACATTTCTACGCTATTTATTTTCTCTTCTTCGCCAGTTGCCTGTTCTGCAGAATAAGTTAATGCCTTCAAGCCAAGTATTAAAGACTCGATCAAATTAATTACTCCTCTAAAAATGGGCCATTTAAGAAATTTCATCTTATCGGACAATGTCCTTAATTTACCTGTTTTTAAAATTATTTCTTTATCTGGTTTACGAACAGCAATGGCATATTTTAAAGGAGATCTCATCATCACTCCTTCAATTACCGCTTGACCTCCATAATTACAGTCAGCATTTTTCATTATTATCCATTTACTCCTTCTTCTTTATTTTTATGCCAGGGTTTACCACAGGATAATCCCCCTTCTGGGCAAGGTCCTAAAATACAAGGCGGACCTGCATTTTCAAATATAGTGGGCGCAATACCCTTAACTTCTTTTAACATATTCATAACAACTTCTCTGGTCTCCCATTGGGCTCGATTGCAGCATCTTAATTTAAAGATATGTAGTAATTCTCGAGCATTTGCTGTTATTATTATTTTAGTTGTAACCGCCTGAGGTAAGATATATCTGGCATCTTCTGCCTCTATATTATAATCTAATAATAGTTGATAAATTCCATCTAATTTTTTTATAGCATCTCTATATATTTTAGCTAACTTTTTATTCTTCTCAATAGATTTTGGAATAATAAAAGTAAAGCCTTCCTTATTTATTTTAACATATCTTTGGCTTTGTTGGGAAAAAGAGGCAAGCCGATGTCTCACTAATTGATGGGAAGTAACTCTGGATATTTCTTCTATGGCGAAAGTAAAAGTAGCATGCTCCAAAACAGAATAATGTCCTAATTTCATTATTTTTTTAATTAATTTTATTATCGATTCATTGGTAAGTTTTTCTTCTAAATCTTCGATACTTAACGCAGAATAGCATAATCTTGCTGACTGAGCTACTATTTTTTCAGGGTCCTTAGTGTAGTCTATCAACCGAACTTTCATAGAATTAACCTCACTTTAGATAGCGTATAGCGTACAGCGTTTAGCGTATAGTCTTTATCGGTCACGATGCATCGTGACCCTACACATTACTTATTACGGGCAGACACAAGGTCTGCCCCTACATATTATACATTACTAATTTCTTTACGTAATACGAGATACGAATTAGGCTTCTGACTTCTTCTCTTCCAACTCCACGCTCTACGCTAAACGCTATACGCTATCTTGCGATACGAAATTTACTCTTTAGGTACCGTATGGCATTTCCGACATCTCGCTTCATAGCTTTCTTGTGCCCCAATTAATATAGTCGGATCACTATACTTTGCTGGCTGACCATTTACTAATCTTTGAGTTCTGGAAGCTGTATTACCACAAACCATGCAGATAGCATGCAACTTATCTATGTATTCTGCTACTGCAAGCAATTTAGGAATGGGGCCAAATGGTTCCCCTCTAAAATCCTGATCTAAACCTGCAATAATTACCCTTTTCCCTTGGTCGGCAAGTTTTTGGCAAACGAGTACAATATCATCATCATAAAATTGAGCTTCATCAATAGCGATTGCCTCAGTATCTGGTTCTATTCTTTCCGAAATTTCTTTTGATTTAGTAATATTTATAGCTTCAACCTTAGTACCGTTATGTGAGTAAATATACTGAACAGCATACCTATTATCAATAGTTGGTTTAAATATCTGAATCTTTTTTTTAGCAATTTGAACTCTACGAACTCTTCTTATTAATTCTTCACTCTTCCCGCTAAACATGCTCCCACATATAACTTCAATCCAACCCTCATTTCTGCTCTTAGGCATTTCTTCCCTCCTCTACACCATAAAATTAGTGGATAGTGAATAGTCGTTAGTTTAAAATGCAAAACTATTTTCATATACAATTAAATTAACATAAAAAGACAGAGCTTTTCGAAAGCTCTGTCTTTTTTTTATTTAAATTGATTCATTATTTTATTACAAATATTCTTAAATAATATCTTTTTCTCGTTCATATTTTTTATTCTTGTAATCATTCATCAAAAACTTTTTCTATTTATTTTTTAATGTAATATTTATTTTGGAATCATTTAAATATTTTTGTGATAGTATCTCAATTAATTATCACTATCTTCATCGTTGGTTAAATTGTATTTTTTATTAAATCTCTCAACTCTTCCTGCAGCATCAATTATCTTTTGTTTACCGGTAAAAAGAGGGTGACAGGCAGAACATATTTCTACTTTCATATTCTTTTTAGTAGAACCGGTTTCAAAACTGCTACCACAAGCACAGCTCATTGTTGCTTTTTCATATTTTGGATGTATATCTTTTTTCATTTTCCTCTTCCTCTAACTTCCTTTTGTTAATATTATTAGATTAAAAATATATAAATTATAACATATTCTTATTTTTAGGTCAAAATTTAAATCAGTATCGATTATATAGTATCGCGTATCGCGTAAAGAAAAAAATAAAAACAATAGTGAAAAAACTATTATTTTCTTTCTTAAAATACCCTACTAAAGTTTACACTAAACCTTAATCTTTCTAATTTAATTTATAATATTTTATTAAATATCCTGTTCTTTAATAGAATCTAAAAACTCTTGATTATTCTTTGTCTTTTTTAATTTAGTAATCACTAATTTTACCGCACCCAGAGATGGTTGTGAAGCTAATGCCCTTCTTAGCAACCATATTTTTTGTAAATTCTCTTTAGTTAGTAATAATTCTTCTTTTCGAGTGCCTGATTTCCTAATATCAATTGCCGGAAATATTCGATTTTCAGAAAGTTCTCTATCTAACCTTAATTCCATATTACCAGTACCTTTAAATTCCTCAAATATTACATCATCCATTCTGCTTCCTGTTTCCACTAGAGCGGTGGCAAGTATAGTCAAGCTACCTCCCTCTTCAATATTCCTCGCTGCCCCAAAGAATCTTTTTGGCAAATAAAGAGCACTTGAATCTAAACCACCGGATAGAGTTTTGCCACTTGTTGGAATATTTTGATTGTAGGCACGCGCTAATCTCGTAATACTATCTAACAATATGACTACGTCTTTCTTTTGTTCTACCAATCTTTTAGCTCTTTCCAAGACAATTTCCGCTATTTTTATATGATTAGTGATGGGTTGATCAAAGGTAGAGCTTATCACTTCAGCTTTTACTGATCTTTGCATGCCAGTCACTTCTTCTGGTCTTTCATCAACTAATAAAATCATAAGCTTTATCTCTGGATGATTAATAGTAATTCCGTTGGCAATCTTTTCTAATAAAATTGTCTTACCTGCTTTTGGAGGGGAAACTATAAGACCTCGCTGACCTTTCCCGATTGGTGAAAATATATCAATAATTCGTGTTGATATTTCAATTGATTTATTTTCTAATTTAATCATCTTTTCGGGAAAAAGAGGAGTAAGGTTTTCAAAATCTATTCTTTCTTTAGATAACTCTGCATCTTCATGATTAACGGCTTCAATTTTTAGCAAAGCATAATATCTTTCTCCTTCTTTCGGCGGTCTAACTTGGCCTGATACAAGATCTCCGATGCTAAGATTGAATCTTCTTATTTGAGAAGGGGAAATATAAATATCGTTTTCGCTGGGCAAGTACCCTCCTGTTCTCAAAAAACCAAATCCCTCATCCATAATCTCCAAAATCCCCTCAGAAAACATGTAACCCTTTTTCTCTGTTTCTGCTTGTAAAATTTTAAAGATTAGATCCATCTTTTTTATTCTGGAAAAATTATTAATATTATATTCTTGTGCAATTTTACATAAATCGTTAATCTTTTTTTCTTTTAATTCTGTTAAAAGCAAACTGCAAGACCTCCCTTTATATATATGATTAGATTTTATTAGTATTTTTTTATTTTTTAAAACATTAATTTTAAATTAATCGTAAGAAAATAGTGAATAATTGTTAGTACGAAAAGACACAGCGCGCAGTACTTCTATTTTTCTTTTGTGAGGGCATAATGAATTGTGCCCTTCCTGTTTTTTTTACTGTCTTTTGTTTACCCTGTTAAGTGAGTATCTAAACGGGGATTAAAAAAAGGAAATTCCTATGTATAAAGCATTTCTTTATCCTCTGGGACCACTAAATATTTCTCCAACATACCTTTTAACAAAAAAAATAAGCCTGGAGTATTAAAAATATTTAGAAATTCATAAAAAAGAGGGCTATTGAAGAGTTATCCTTCTATATATTATATCCAAAAACATTTTATCACTAATATTATATTATTACAAATTTTTTTATTATTTTAAAATATCATCTCTGCCTCTCCAAACAGTTTCGAATTAATTTCAAATCACTGAGCTTATCTAAATCAATCATTATTTCAGGATATGATACCATAACTGCAACAGAATTATAACCAACTATGTCGGTTATTCTTTTTTCTGCTTCCTCCATAGTTAGTGTTTTAAATAAAAATTTTAATATAAATTTAAGTCCTAATAGTTTAGCATTTTTCCAGTTATCTTTTCTATTATTAAACAATTCTTGAATTAATTCTTTATTTTGAAAAAATACTTCTGGTTTAAAAAATATAATATTTCCTCCACAGAATACCCCTTCTTTCATTTTTACATAAGTTCTCTCCGTTTCAGGGTACTTTTTTATAATGTTTTCTTTGGTAATTATGGGATAGCCGATACAAGCTTTTCTTTTAGTACATATTCTTAAAAATTCATCAATTGCTTCAGGGGTAATCAGGGGAATATCAGAGGTTAAAAGCAATAAATTGTCAGTAGAATTAAAATAATTTAACCCAATTTCCATATTTTCAAGTATAGAATTACCGGGATTTAATATTTCTTCAACTTTTTTACCTATATAAGGATGAAGTTCATTTTTTGGACCTACCACTAAAATTTTATCAATATTTTCTGAATTATTTAATGCATCAACAATATAGTCAATCATGGGTCTACTGTCTATCATAATTAGAGCTTTGTTGTCTACATTCTCAGTAATTTCTAAAGGACCTTTTTTCTTCGTTCCTGCTAATATTAAAGCATTAAACATCTTTTTTTCATCTGCCTCAAAAAATAATCTATCGATTATTTTAATTTACCAATTCTCTTTCTTTCCTCATCACGGCAACGCCGTGATGCTACACGCTAAACGCTGTACGCTCCACGCTATTCTCTCTTACTTGCAACTTGCATCTTGCATCTCACTAACGACTATTTTTTATCGCTGCTTTTATAAATTCCCCAAACAATGGGTGAGCTCGGTTAGGTCTTGATTTGAATTCGGGATGGAATTGTACCCCTATAAACCAGGGATGATTCGGAAGCTCAACAATCTCTACTAAATTTAAATCATGATTTAAACCGCTAAATCTTATGCCGTGTTTAGAAAAATCATTCTTGAATGAATTATTAAATTCGTATCTATGCCGATGTCTTTCATAAATCATTTCTTGGTTAAATATTTTAAAAGCAAGGGAATCTTTTTCTAATTTACAAGAGTATGTACCTAAGCGCATAGTGCCGCCTTTTATTTTTATTTTCTTTTGTTCCGGTAAAAGATCAATGACGGGAAATGGTGTTTGGGGATCAAATTCTGAGCTATTAGCTCCTTCTAAGTTTATTACATTACGAGCAAGCTCTATAACGGCACATTGCATTCCTAAACAAATTCCTAAAAAAGGTATTTTATTATCTCTTGCATATTTTACCGTTTCAATTTTGCCTTCTATCCCTCTTTTTCCAAAACCGCCCGGTATCAGGATTCCATTAATATCTTTAAAAAGATCTTTTGGGGAATGTTTTTTTACTTCATCCGAATCAATTCTTTTTATTTTTACTCTACAAT
>JAKLPU010000106.1:0-13203 GCA_022013755.1 Candidatus Atribacteria bacterium
CAACCACCTCTAAAAAATAATTTTTTAAATTCTCCACTCCTATCAAAAAGTTCATACATCAAACTTCTAATAGGTGCAAATCCGCATCCACCGCCTACAACTAATATTTCCTTGCCTTTAAACTTATCCATAGGATAACCTTTCCCGAAAGGTCCTCTCACACCTACAATATCACCATTTTTAAGTTCATGAACCTTTTCGGTAACCTTGCCTACACTCATAATAGTAATTTCCATTATATCTTTCATGGCAGGCCTTGATGAGGGGGTAAAAGGAGCCTCACCAATCCCCGGAATGGTCAGCTCTATAAACTGGCCTGTTTCGAAGGTTATCGGTTCTTCTGGTACAATCCTTATCGTCTTTATAGTAGGTGTCTCAGATATGACGCCTGTAATTTCAGCCCTAATAGGTCTATACGGATTTTTAATCTTATACATCATACACCAATCTCTTAAGGACTTTTCTTATATCTATTTTTGCCGGACATGCAGATATACAACGGCCACAACCTGTACAAGCATAAATATCGGCAACTTTTGGGAAAAATTCAAATTTCTTCTCAAATCTGTTCCTCAATCTCATCCACAATTCTGGTCGAGGATTTGCGCCTCCCGCAACCTGAGCATAATCTTTTATCATACAGGAATCCCAAATACGTAAACGTGCCATCTGATTTTCACTTTTTTGGTCATAAAGTAAAAAACAATGGCACGTAGGACAGATTGTATTACACGCTCCACACTCAACACACTTACTCGCTTCATCAGCCCAGATATTAGATTCGTATCCTCTTTCTATAATATTTTTAAATGAATCCTGATGTGGAATATTGTTTTCTTTTATATTTTCTTCCACCGCTTTAATTACTTTTTCTCTCTGCTTATCTCTTTGGGATATAAATTCTTCTTTTACTTCTTCAAAAAGAAAAGAGTATTTCTCAACAAGGTCTTGTCCCTTTTGCGAACCGACCTCGAAAATAAAACCTTCTCCTACTACCGAAAGATTTATATCAAAATTTTCAAGTGGGTAAGGTTTAACATTTAGTGTAAGGCAAAAACATGTATCTATAGTAGAAGTACAATCTGCAGAAATAATAAGGTTATTTTTACGCACATTAACGTAGAAAGGATCTTGGTAATCATGATTTTTGAATACATAATCCTGTATTTGCAATCCCTTGAGGTCACAAGCTTTCACGCCAACTATACAATAAGGTTTCTGGATTGTATGAGGAATATCAGACTTGAAGTTTTCGGCAACAATTTCACGTGCGCGGAAGAAAAAAGATTTTAGTGGTTCAAAGGCTCGCACCTCACCGATAACAATATCATCAGTGAAGTCAATATACTTTTTATAAAAATGCTGCTCGCCTTTTTTAACAGGGACGTAAACCTCGTAATCGCTCTTTAAATTTTCGAGAAATTTTGCAAAACTACTGGAAGAAATATAGTGCATGTTAGTACTTCCCCTTGTGAAATAATTGCAACATTTTAGTTTTCCTAATCTTATGTTATTTATTTTAGTGCTTTTTTAATATTATCTTTATCTAAATTCTTTGGTTCTTGCCTAAAATATACATTAACTACTGATTTCTATTTTTATTAAATCACCATATATTATTTTGTGAAAATTATCACAAATCAAAATATAGAATTATTATATCAATAAGACAGTTAGTATGTCAACCCTTAAAATCAATTAAATGCAATTTTTTTAAAAAAATATAAATACTTTATCAAGTGATCAGGTAATAAGTCAACCCTTCAAATTCAATAGATAAGTCTACATTGTGTATTTTAATTTCCGGGGGCAATACGATATGGACAGGGGCAAAATTTAAAATGGCTTTAACCCCACCTGCAACCATTTTATCTGCCACTTCCTGGGCTGAATCAGCTGGTACTACTAATATTCCAATATTTATATTTTCCGCCTGGATAAATTTTTCTACCCCTTTTATATCGTAAATAAAAATATGGTCAAGTTTCTTACCAATTTTTGAGGGATTACTATCAAAAATTCCCTTAATTATAAAGCCCCTTTTCTGAAAGCCTTTATACTTCACTAAGGCCTTGCCTAAATTCCCTGCTCCGGCAATAATAACTGACCACCTTTTATCTAATCCTAATATCTTTTTTAATTCTCTGCTAAGATCTATTAAAGGATATCCAAGTCCTCTTTTACCGAATTCTCCAAAATAAGCCAGGTCTTTACGAATTTGTGCTGAATTTATTCCGGTTATTTCTGCAATTTTAAATGAGGAAATAATTTTTAACTCTTTTCCCTTTTCTGTTTCTAAAATTTTTTCCAAACATCTATGATAAATAGATAAACGATTTATAGTAATGGAAGGAATGCTCTTTTTATTCAAACTTATATTTCCTTTTCTTATTTAGTTGTTATCCATATTTCATAACCTAATTTCTTCAATTTCTCTGAAATAGCTTTAGCCTCTTCTGAAGTTTTGAATTCCCCTACTTGAACCTTGTAAAGGGTTTTCCCTATAATTACATAAGTCTGGTATCCTTTATCTCTTATTTCTTTAGCTAACTTCTGGGCACCTTCTTCTTTTGAAAAAGCTCCTACCTGAACAGTATACACCTTCTTGTCTGAAACTATTTCAGACTCCTTTACTACCTTTACTTCTGGTTCTATCTTTGGAGTAGTAATAGTAACTGGTTCAGTTGTTGGAAGTTTTTCTTCTGTGATAACTTCTTGTGTTATCTCTTTCTCAGCGGTTCTTGCCTCTCCTTTTTCTTCTGTCGCTACTACCTCCTGGGGTGTTTCACCAGGAATCCCTTGGGTAATACCTTCTTTGTTTTCTTCCTCTCTGGTTATCTGACTTTCAGGGGGAATATAACTCCTATCTCTGGCTAAATTAAAGGCTACACCCAAAATTATTATCGCGCCTATCAAGATAATAAAGGTCTCCAGATTAGTTCTGCTTTTCCTCTTATAAATCCTACTCGCTTTTCTCATATTAAATCATACTCCTATACTAACTTTTGGATAGACCCTGTTTAATAGATACTCGCTTAACAGGGTAGATAAAAGTTTGTACCGTGTTTTTTATATTATATACTAATATACTTTAATTATTCTACAAAATTTTTTAAAAACCTTCTTTTTTTCTTTTTTAATTTATAAATATTATTCAATTTGTTAAATTTTTTTTATTATGATAACATAAAACAGTATTAGCGTACAGCGTTTAGCGTATAGCGTATAGAAAAAAAGAACAAAAACGCAAAACTAAACTCGTATCTCGTTTTTAGTTAGCTGGTTAGTTGGTTACTTGGTTTAGTTAAGGAAATAAAAGATAAAAATCAGTAGTCAGGTGCCAGAATCCAGTATTCAGAATTACTTTAAGTTATGAGAGTATATTTTGGTTATATGTTCTTCTTGTTTCTGAATCCTTAAATAACAATTATGGCTTTTCGCTTTTAGTTTTGCGTTTTTAGTTTATTGATTTATCCTATACGCTATACGCTGTACGCTCCACGCTATATTATAAACTAACGACTAATTTAAAGGAAAAAAAATGGATTCAAAAAAGTATATTTTAATGGGCATTGGGAATACGCTTCGAGGTGATGATGGAATAGGTTCAATTATTGCCCAAAGTTTTAAAGATCGTGATTGGCTTTCTATGGACTGTGGGGTTGTTCCTGAAAATTTTACCTCAATTATCAAAAAAAATAAGCCCGATCTCGTAGTACTTATCGACGCTGTGGAGATGGACCTTAAATCCGGCGAATTTAGAATAATCTCTCCTGATAGGATTAGTGCCCTGCATCTCACTACCCACAGTATGCCTTTATCCCTTTTAATATCTTATCTGAAAGATTATACTCAGGAACTTATTTTTATCGGCATTCAACCTAAAATTATTGATTATTCTAATTCTGTTAGCTCTGAAGTTTTAAAGAGTTCTGAAGAAATAATAAAGATATTGAAAGTTAAAAAATTCAAACTTCTTAAAAAATTATAGGACTATGATTTTTTATTATTTATTTTTTAATTATCTATTCTACAATTAATTTAGATGATAACCTATCTGTATTCGCAAGAAGAAATTCTTCACTCATACTCAGACAATTTACTGGACATATATCATTACATTGAGAACAGAAAATACAATGATCGACATGGATTTTAATCTTCTTGTGATCGGGAATAAATTCGATTGCCTCAGCAGGACATACTTTAATGCACAATTTACATCCTGTACATGCATCTCTATCATAGACAATCTTCCCTCTAAATTTGTGGGGTATTTCCACAGGAGGATGTACCTTGGCCTCTCCTTTTTCAACTTTCTCCAATAATTTCAATATTGAATCAGGATAATAAGTAACCGGAAATACATTGGTACCTGGTTTTTTAAATAGTTGTTTTAATAATTCAAATCCCATTGGTGTTGGCATTTTATCACCTCAAACTATAATAGTATCTAAAACAATTAATGCAAGACCAAGTAATCCTATAATTGATAAAGGAATCCAATAAGCATAAGAAACTTGATCTATTTTTAAGCGCGCAGCAGCAACTCTGATAAAAGTTACTTCAATAAAAATTATTAAAAATAATTTTAACAGAAAAAATAATGAATCTACAATTATTGCAAATACCCCATTTAAAGCAAATAAGTGAGCAATATTATAGGGGAAAAATAAAAATATAGTTAAAGAAACCATTACTATCATCTTTACCGCATCGGCCAGACCGAATAAGGCTAAATTTCTCCCAGAATACTCCACCAATAATCCCCCGGCTAACTCTGTCTCTGCCTCTGGGGCATCAAAAGGTATCTTAGATAATTCACCAGGGGTAACTATTGCCAGGGTAACAAACAGAAGAATTGCTCCCGCAAAACCTAATGGCCCAACTAATCCCCAAATAGGATGGGCATTAATTACGGCCAAAGAAAAGATATTTAATTGCGGATAAGTTTGGCTCAATTTCCATCCTATGGCAATCACGGTAGTTACTAAAGGTAGTTCATAACTTATCATCATTACCATTTCTCTTTGAGCTCCCACACTTGCATAAGGTGAACCAGAAGCAAAACCACCTACAACCATTCCAATTGAAGTTATGGTTAGTAGATATACAATCAATATAATATCACCATACCCGCTTAATAATGGAGAAATGTTTCCTATGGGCATGTAATATAAAATGGTAATAGAAACTACTAAAGTCATAATCGGAACTCCATTAAATATCCAGGGCACCGCATTCTCTGGTACTATATTCTCTTTAATCATTAATTTAAAGAAATCCATAAAAGGCTGTCTTATGGGGGGACCAACTCTTGCCTGCATCCTTGCTGCTAACTTCCTATCTATACCTTTATAGAATAAACCCAGTACTACTCCTAAAAAAGCAATTATGATTGCTCCTATTATTTTCCAGAACATACCTAATAAACTCATAGTGTTCATGGAGTAATCCTCCTTGTCTTTTGCACACTCAATTTATGTAGATCCTTCTTAGTTAATATACTTTTTTGACCATTAACTTTATTTAAAATAGTTACTCTATCCATACACGCTATACAGGGGTCAATAGAAGCGACTACAATTGGAATATCAGCAATCTGCTGACCAAGAAGCATAGGAACCCAGGTCATTAAATTATTATATGTAGGAGCTCGAGCTTTCCAGACCTCAGGTAATTCTGATTCGTTTAATTTTACATAATGAATAACCTCACCGCGAGGGGCTTCATGTCTTCCAATTCCCTCACCTTTTGCCTTCTTTAATTGATTCAACAGTTTAACCAATTTTTTCTCAGCTACAATTTCTCCTGAAGGCATATTATCTAAACATTGTTCGATAATCTGTATTGATTGTACTACTTCTAATAATCGAACAATTACACGATCATAGACATCACCATTTACTACTCCAGTTAATATATCTGGAGTAATGGCTTTTACTTCTAAATCAGCATAGGCTGAATAAGGTTGATCCTGTCTTATATCCTTATTTATCCCCGAAGCCCTGGCAGTAGGCCCTACTGCACATAAGCGAATAGCATCTTCCTTGGTTAAAATTCCAACATTTTTTGTTCTTAAGGCGATAGTTGGGTCATTTAGGAATACATCTTCTATCTTACTATAAATATCCTTATAGAAATCTAAAGTCTTTCGTACTCGGGGTATTTGCTCTTTACTAATATCTCTTCTTACTCCCCCAATCATAAATATTCCATAGTTTATTCTATTCCCAGTTAGATATTCCAAAAGATCTAAAACTTCTTCTCTTGCTCTCCAGGAAAGATATAAAACAGAATCAAAACCTATTTCGTGAGCAGCAAGCCCGGCCCACAATACATGAGAATGGATTCTTTCCAACTCCGCGATAATTACTCTGATATACTGAGCCCTTTCTGGTACTTCTATCCCTGCAGCATTCTCCACTGCCCTACAAAAAGCAAAAGGATGAGAAGCTGAACAGATACCACATATTCTCTCTGCCAAATAAATAATTTGTATGGGATTTCTTTGTCTTCCCATAAATTCTATTCCCCGATGATTATCTCCGGGGGCTAAATTTACCTTTTCTATATGCTCTCCATATATTTCAAAGTTAAGGGTCACCGGTTCTTTTAGGGAAGGATGAACCGGACCTATAGGGATAGAATAAGTCATCTTACTCAACTTTTCTCACCTCATCTTCCTTTCTTACTGTTTTATCCACACCTTTTTCATCTCTTCTCAAAGGGTATACTCCCTTTTGGAAATCCTGGGGTAAAAAAATATTGGGTAAATTAGGTAAACCTTCTATAGTTACTCCAAACATCTCTTTTATTTCTCTTTCTGCAGTTTGAGCTCCTGGAATTAAATCGGTAATAGTGGGAATCTTAAGATTTTTTTTAGGTATCCGCGTAGTTAAATTTATAGAAATTTCTTTAAATCTTTCGGCATAATAAATAGAAAAATGGTATATCAATTCAATCTCCTCACCTATATCATTTCCTGAAATTATAGCAAAATGAGGGAATTGAATAGTGCATAATAATTTTATTGCTTCTTTAAAGTTTTCTAACCTTATTTGTAACCATATTACACTATAAATACTCTTTTTTAATCCTGCTGTTTTGGTTTCTATCCTACTGTCAATTATAGCAGATTCATTTAGTCTCTTTTTAAATAATTTTACAATTTCATCAGGCCTCATATATTCCATTCTCTACCACCTTTTCTTTTTTAGTCGTTAGTATATAGTATAGCGTATAGCGTATAGCGTATAGTTTTGGATTAGCAAGATGCTTGTCCTAATTAAGCTAAAAAGTTAAAGCTAAAAGCGAAAAACCATAATTCAAAACTCAAAACTTTTTATATAAAGTATTGCTTTTAATGTAGGGGTCGGATTTATCCGACCCGAGTTTTGCGGGTTTGACAAATCAAGCACCTACACATTACTCACTACGGGCAGACACAAGGTCTGCCCCTACATATTATACATTCATATTATACATTACTATTTTCTTCACGCGATACGCGATACGCGATACTATTTTACGGGAGCATTCTTCATCTCTTCTCTTAATTTCTCCAATTTAATCCAGGCTTGCAAAACTCCATTTATTACTGCTTCTGGCCTAACAGGGCAACCAGGTACATAAACATCTACTGGTATAAGCTTGTCTATTGAACCTAATAAATTATAAGAATCATAAAACACTCCTCCACTTGTACCACAAGTCCCAACTACTATCACTGCTTTAGGATCAGGAGTCTGTTCATAAACACGTTTTGCTCTAACTGCCATCTTATGAGTTACCGGTCCTGTTACTAATAATACATCAGCATGTCTCGGGCTACCGACTAATTTTATTCCAAATCTCTCCAAATCATAACGAGGAGTCAATCCTGCCACAATTTCAATATCACAACCATTACAAGAACCTGTATTTAGGTGAAAAACCCATAATGATCTCTCAAAATATTTATTTAATTTCACTTTATCCATTCACTCCTACAATAATTAGTATTATTACCATTAATATAACGCTCCAACTGGCATAATCATTTATGTTTCCCGTATGTATTTTAACTAAAGGAGTATAATAATCTTTTAAAGCCTCAGTAAATCCCCAAAAAATATGACTCGCACTGATATGAGAACCTTCTTTACTTAGTTCGGGGTTGCCTGAAATAAAAGGTTTGTCCTGCTCGGTATTCTTTTTATAACTTTTTTCCCCTTTGCTTCTTATATAGTATACTATTCCTCCAATTACTAATACTACTATTACCCAAATAATTGCACTCCAAAAACCACTACCTGTTTCCAGTAAGCCTAACATCTTTAAATACCTCCCAATACTGTTCCGGTATATTTAAATTGCTCAATCAATGCCATTACTGCAGGATGTACCAAATTTTTCACTATTAAATCCGGAAATAATCCAAAGAATATTGTAATACAGGATAAAACTACCATAGCCCAGACCATACTTTGAGGAACTTCTCTAACTTCTTCAAATTTAGGCAACTTTGGACCTAAAAATGCACCATGGAAAACTTTAACAAAGGAAGCTAAAGTCAAGATGCTAACCAACATAGCTATTATAGAAAGTAGTGGATTAAATCTATATACAGATTCGTAAATTAAAAGTTTGGAAGCAAAACCATTAAATGGTGGGAGTCCAGAAATAGCAGCGGCTCCAATAATAAAGAAGATAGTAGTATATTTCATCGAGTGAGCTAATCCACCCATTTCATCGAGGTCTCTAGTCCCTGTCCTAAAAAACAGTGCTCCTGCAGTTAAGAATAATAAACCTTCATACATAGCATGGTTTATAAGATGGAAGATACCACCTTCCATAGCAGTAATTCCATAGGTAGATAAAGCTACCGGATTTGCTAAAACAGCTAATCCTACTCCTACTCCAAGAAGCATATAACCTGTTTGAGATATGGCGTTATATGCTATTAGTCTTTTTATGTCTTTCTGAATAATTGCCATGGTAACGCCTATAAACATAGATAAAACACCAAAAATAATAATTATCCAACCCACAGCTAATGTATTTAAAGTAATATTATATAAAGAAAAAGTTACCCTAAATAAGACATAGAGACTTGCCTGACTTGCAGAAACTAATATTATAGTAATTGGTGTAGGAGCTTCTGAGTAGGCATCAGGAGTCCACATATGCATAGGCACTGCCCCTGCCTTCATAGCCAGTACAGGCACTAAAAGGCCTAAAGCAATCTTATCTAATTGAGAATATTTTATAACACTGGCTAAAGCTGCAAAATTAAGAAGACCATATTCCCCATAAAAAATTCCTACGGTAAATAAAACTATAAGAGCAGCTATCGAACTAACCACCATATATTTAAAACCAGCCTCGGCGGGCTCTCCTAAATTAACCCCTCTAAAAGAAATTAAAGCAACTGCGGCGATAGAAGCAATTTCTAAAAAAACAAACAAGTTAAACATATCTCCAGTAAATTCAATGCCAAATACACCTACAGTTAAAAGAAGTAATAAAGAATAATATTTATCAAGACCGCTATGATGCTCCATAAATGCTAAAGAGTAAATTGCTCCCACGAAAGAAATAATAGCAGTAATCAAACCCATAAATATACTCATTGCATCTATCTGAAACATAATCCTGATGGGGAATTTTAACCCTGAAGGCAAAGTCAAAGAAGGAGATGTTGCACCAAAAACATAAACTTGGGGACCAACTGTTAGTATTTTAACCGCTAATGCAATGGTCAAAATTAAACTAACACTTAAAGCAAGGGTGGTAAGAATCCCCGTAGCTTTTTTATTTATCCGGCCGATAAGCGGAACTAAAAAAGCTGCCAATAGAGGTATAGCTATTATTAATATAGGAATATGGTTCGATAGATTCATCCTCTTAACCTCCTTACCTGGTCTGTATCTAAGGTACCGTAATGCTTATAAATCATCATGGCAACCGACAATATTAAAGCAGTAGTTGCAATACCTATAACTATACTGGTAAGAGTCAGTGCTTGAGGAGTTGGCAAAACCATTACTTGTCCAGAGGGTGCCTGAGTATAAATCGGGGCGATTGCTCCTTTTCTATAACCTAAGGTAATTAAAAATAGATTTACACCATTTTCAATCAAAACAATACCGATAGCAATTTTGATTAAATTTTTCTTAAACATAAGAGTATAAATTCCTAATCCAATAAATATTACTACTGCAACATAAGGTAAATTGCCTATCATTTTATGAATTCTCCTTCTTCTTAGTAAATTCCGCTCCGCTAGCCATAGTCAAAACAATAACCCCAAAAGCAGATAAAACTTCTAATCCAACGGCAATATTCATCAAAGGAATTACTCCTCCAGTATTCATATTGCCTGGATTAACACCGATTATGGCAGTATCACCGAACCAGCTCCCACTGTTAGCTAAAAAGTTATAAAAAAAAGTTATTCCTAATCCCGAAAAACCTAAAACTATAAACAAAATTAAACCAAAGCCTTCAAAGAGTGATAAAATATCCTTTTTGAGAAATTCCCTAGAATTCAAACTACCATAAGAAACCAATAGCAAAGCGAAAGCTGAGCCTACTACAGCACCACCCTGAAAACCTCCACCTGGAGTAAGGTGGCCATGTGCTATTATGTAAAAACCAAAAATAATAATAAAACCATAAACGAAATTGGTAACAGTTTTTACTATTCTAGACATTTCTTTCATTTCTTGACCCCCCTGAAAAGAGCTACAACCCCCATCACTGCGGTAAAAAGTACTGTAGCTTCTCCTAATGTATCAAAACCTCTATAGTCAAAAACGATGGAGGTTACTACATTGTTTGCCCCGGTCTCGCTCTGGGCATTTTCAATAAAATAATCATCCATTTGACTAATAGTAGGTTCTCCGAATGTTCTCATGTTTATAGCGCTAACTATCAAGAAAGAAAAAAATATTATAAAGGCGATACCGAAAATAATTTTTTTCACTTTATCCTCCCCCTATCTAGTCCCTCTAATTGCAAAAATAAATATTGCCATAGTCAATCCTGCTCCGATAGCTGCCTCAGCTATAGCAACATCAGGAGCATGTAATAGATAAAATTCTAATGAAAGAAGCAAACTTGCTACCGATAGTGCAATTACTGAAGGCAATAATTTCTTTATTATTACTGCTAAAAAACCAGCAATAACCATCATTGTTAAAATTGAAATATGAATTAATTCAACAAAAGTATTCATTTCAATTTAGCCTCCTTTAATTCGTCAATTACTGCTTGTTTGGGCATTACTCCACTACGATGAGCAGCGCGGGCAATAGCATGGGCACCAGTAGGATTGGTAATTATCAGACAAATTAAAGCCACGATGGTATGAAGAGCAAGGACTCCAAATTTAGAATCATCTGTAATATTCCAACGGGAAAAACCATAAATAATAACTGCCAAAGAAGTAAAGATTGAACCGAAAGTTGTAGCTTTTGTTGCAGCATGAAGTCTGGTGTAAACATCAGGAAATCTAAGAAGTCCCACTGAGCCTAAACAATTAAAAAATAAACCTATTCCTAAAAAAATATACAAAACAGTCAATAATGTTTCCATTATTTTTTAGACCCTCCTTCTAAATATTTAGCTACATATAAGGTTCCAATATAAGATAGTAAAGCATAAACAATAGCTACGTCAATGTAAATGACTTCTTCATAGGCTGCACCTACGAGTATCATTCCAGCTACCACTAAAGTATTTATGGTATCCAGAGCTACTATTCTATCAGGAACAGTGGGTCCAAGGATGAGTCTAATCAAGGATAGTAACATAAATATCAACAATAATCCCCCGGGAATAATAAAAATTTTAAAAAATTCACTCATTCTGCAATCCTCCTAATCCATTGAGGGAAATTACCACAAATATGGTGGATAGTAGGCTTTAAAGTGGTAACATTTATCCAGTGAATATACAAATCATTATTTGTTTCATCAATGTCAACACTGAGCGTTCCCGGAGTTAAAGTAATAGAATCTGCTAATAAAGTAATTCCTAAATCTGTCTTTAACCCTGGAGATATTTTTACTATACCGGGATTTATTTTCCCGGTAATTACCCGGTAGGCGACGTCAATATTTGCTTTAGCCATTGCCCAAAAAAACGGTCCGATCAAATAGACTAAAAAAATAACCCATCTAAATGGGTTTAACATTCTGTAAGTTCTTTTTTGAAATAATACCTTATTGGCTATAAGGGCTACAACGAGAGAAAGAAAAATTCCGGTCATAATTTCGAAAATGCTCCATAACCCCCATACTTCTCCCTGGCTGGCGCTAAGAATTAGATAGGTAAGCATGCTAAGTAAAAAGGTTACAATAAAATCTATCATTTCTTCACCTCTCTTTACTTAAATTAACAAAATAAAGTATAACATTTTATTTTTTTAATGTAAAGTATTTTTATTTTTTAAAATAATTTATTCTATCTCAATATCCTGGATATATAAATCCTGACCAGAAACTATTTCTATTTCTAAATTATTACACTTTAAACACTTAAATTCATCTTTTTTAATTTCAAATATCTTGTTACATTTTAGGCATTGACCTAATAACGGTGATAACATTATCTGTAAAGATGCTTTTTCCGCAATGGTGCCTTTACTAAAATTATCGAAAGCAAACTCTAAAGCAGCTTGGTTTACTCCGGTAAATTCTCCAACTTTTACTCTGATAAGAGTTATCGTATTCGCTTTGTATTCTTTAGCTTTTTCTAAGGCAATGGTTAATAAATTTTGAGCAATTGAACCTTCGTGCATTCTTTTCTTCCTTGATTTTGTTGACCAGCCTACCAGTCTTCTGGTCTGATTTAATCATTAGTGAATATTATTCGAGCGTACAGCGTATAGCGTTTAGCGTAGAGATAGTAAGGGCTTGATTCATCAAGCCCGTTGAAAAAATTACCAGAATACCCGGGTTGGATAAATCCCACCCCTACATTAAAAACAATATTTGTATATTATGAGCTAAAAATTCTTTACAATTTTACGTAATACGAACTTAATTAGTCAATTAACTAATAATAAACTAATATATATTAGTGTATTTTGTAAACTATACGCTGTACGCTAAACGCTATACGCTCCACGCTAATACAAGAGATACTATTCACTCAATACTAACGACCAATCAATACAAAAAAGAGGAAAGACTTCCTTCCTCCTTTTTTGCACTG
>JAKLPU010000107.1:0-3746 GCA_022013755.1 Candidatus Atribacteria bacterium
CAAAGATTAGGACGAAAAAGTAAACATTCTATATTAACCGGAAATTTATCTCCAAAAGCACGAGGAGAAATATTGAAAGATTTCAAGGACAAAAAAATAAGGGTGTTAATTGCTACCGGACAATTAATAGGAGAAGGAATTGACCTTCCTTTTTTAGATACATTATTCTTGGTATTTCCCACATCTTCAAAGACAAGATTAATCCAGTATATAGGGAGAGTACAAAGAAAAAATAAGGGTAAATCAATATCAAAAATTTACGATTATTATGATCAGTATGTCTCTGTTTTAAATATAATGTTTCAAAAGAGAAAAAAGATTTATGAAAAATTAGGAATAAAACAAATAAAACCAGATAATAAAGTATAAAAGTTGCCCAAAAGTGCCTGGCACCTTTGGGCAACTTTTTAAAAGAAAGTACCAGGAAATAAAATTTAAGTAGAAAATTATTAAAAAAGAAGGATTTTTTAATATATTTGTAGAATATATATTTAATATAAAGCATATGTTAATATATAATAAAATAGAGGAATTTGGGGAATTTATATGGAAATAGTTATTGTCGGTGCAGGTCCTGCAGGATGCTATACGGCCCAATTGTTGAAGAAATATGGTTTTAAAACCAGGATAATTGAAGAGCATCGAGAGGTAGGAAAGCCAGTTAGGTGTGCCGGGCTTGTAGGAAGACAAGTTTTTGAAAATACCCTACTTCCTCTTTCTAAAAACTCTATTATTAATCAAATTAATGGAGCTTTATTTTGTTACAGAGATGATGATTTTCAAATCAAGAGAGAAGGCGTAGCCTATGTAATTGATCGTGAGAAATTTGATAAAAATTTAAGCCGAGGTTTAGAGGTAGAATGCGGAAAGAAGTTAATAGAGATAAAGAAGGAAGGGTCTGGTTATATACTTAAGACTGATCTTGAGGATATTTATGCCGATTTAGTGATTGGAGCTGATGGATCAAGCTCTCAGGTGAGGAAATTTATAAATACTAATAAAAATAATGGGAAAGATGACAAGAAAGATAAGAAGAGAGACAGAGTAAAATTGTATGCAGGGGTTCAGTATAGAATAAAATTAGATAAGGATAAGGAATTAACCTCTCCATCAATCACCCAGGTACATCTTCGTGAAGGTATTCCTTTTTTTATCTGGATTATTCCGGAAGGTGATAATATCATCCGTTTAGGGGTTATTTCGAAAAATTGCCGCAAAGATTTAGAGCAGTTTATAGAAGACTTTAGAATTAAAGGTGAGATTATTGAAAAATTAGCCGGAATATTTTTACTAGGATTGACCCAAAATTTTTACCAGAATATTGCTTTAGTAGGAGACGCAGCTTGTCAGGTAAAGCCTTTAACTGGTGGGGGGATATATTATGGTTTGAAATCAGCAGAAATTTTGGCAGAGTGTGTTAGAGAAGGAAAATTAGGTGAATATGATAAAAGATTGAAAAAAAAATTTGGGAGAGAGATTAAGTTTGGCTTAAAGGCTCGAAAATTATATGAAGAGATAAACGAAAAAGAATTAAAGAACATATTTATGCTGTTTAAGAAAAATGCTGGAATTATTGAGAAAGCCGCTAATTTTGAAAACCATTCTGTGATTTTTATGGAAATTTTAAAAAATCCTAAAATATTTAGAGATGCCAGACAGATTTTAAGCCGAAATATCGGGAAATTATTGTTTTAAAATAGGAGGAACTAAATTGAAATCAATTATTCTATGTGCCGGAAAAGGCACTCGCCTTAGACCGCTTACTCACACCAGCGCCAAACATTTAATTCCCATTGCTAATAAACCGGTATTATTTTATGCAATAGAGGCAATTAAGGAATGTGGAATAAAAGATATTGGCATAATAATTGGAGAGACCGGAGAGGATATAAAGAGTGAGCTTAGAAAAGGCAGTAAGTGGGGAGTGAGCATTTCTTATATCGAACAGAAGAAAGCCCTGGGGTTGGCGCATGCGGTAACAGTGGCGCGTGATTTTTTGGGGGAAGAAAAATTTTTAATGTATTTAGGGGATAACCTCCTGAAGAACGGGGTAGAAAACTATGCCAATAAATTTATCGAAGGAAATTATAATGCCTTTGTGTTGTTGACTGAAGTGGACAATCCCAGGCAATTTGGCGTTGCTGAGCTGGAGAAAGGGAGAGTCATACGGGTAGTGGAAAAACCTAAAGAGCCGGTCAGTAATTTAGCTTTGATAGGAGTCTATTTTTTTGATAAAAATATTCATCAGGCTATTAAAAATATTAAACCCTCTGCCCGAGGGGAATTAGAGATTACCGATGCGATTCAATGGATGATTGATAAGGGATATAAAGTGGGGGCTGAAGTAATTAAGGGTTGGTGGAAAGATACAGGTAAGCCGGATGATATTTTAGAAGCCAATCGCTTGATTTTAGAGGATATTGAGAGGGATGTTAGTGGGGCGAAAGTGGATGAGAAGTCTGAGATTTTAGGAAGGGTAAAAATCGGAAAAGGGTCAGAGATTATAAATTCCAAGATAGTAGGTCCGGTAATAATAGGAGAAGGGGTCAGAGTGGTCGATTCTTATGTGGGTCCTTTTACTTCCCTTTCAGAGAGAGTGGAAATAAGAAAGAGTGAAATTGAATGCAGTGTAGTTTTAGAAGAGAGTAAACTGGAATATATAAAGGGACGAATGCAAAGGTGCCTTATCGGAAAAGGCGTGGAAATTTATCATTCTAAAGACCTCCCCCGAATATACGAATTTATCTTAGGCGATCACAGCAAAGTTGGCCTATTATAGAGATGTAGAGATGAAAAGTAACCCAAAGGTGCCTGGCACCTTTGGGTTACTTTTTTAAAAGGAAGTGCCAAAGGTGATGTAGATATCATATCCTTTGGGATCGGTCAGGGCTTTGGCTGCCCCTAATCTTAAGGTAAAAGGGGAATCATATTTTTGATTAAAATCTGCTTTTAGTTCTGCTCCGATACTTGATTTGAAATCCTGCCAGATAGAATTAATCTCATTTTCTTCATTGGTTTTATTTACGCTGGCGCTTTCCCAGGCATTTCCAATATCGATAAAGAAGGCACCGGAAAGTCTTTCTAAAAAGATAGAGAAGGGATCAAGTTTAAGGCTGTGCTCGATGTTGGCCAGGGGGAAGCGATATTCCAAGCTGGCTAAGATAAGATTATTCCCTTCGAGGGTAGCAGGTTTATAACCCCGCAGAGAGAAGGCATTTACCTCAGTATTACTAAGATTATCCGCTGAATAATTACCTCCTAATTTAAATTTTTCTCCATCTAAATCTGATTCTAATATGCTTGAAGAGCTGGTTCCGGCTACCAGGCGAAGAGCCAGGACCTGATGTGAGGAGGGGAGCGGTAGAGGAATAAATTTTCTGCCATCAAAGATTAATTTATCAAAAGTATAATCACCGCCCAGGGCTTTATCGGCATGTTCATAGGTTAAAGAGAAGGAGCTACCTATTTCGGGGCTGATAGAGAATCCATATTTTTCTGCATCAGAATAGGAGTAGCCTAATTTTAGACTGGTGGTTTTTTGCGGGTCGGTATTTAAGAGAGATAACGCATTGGATGTGGCAGAAGAGAATTTTTCATATTGATATCCGAGAGAAAAGATCTGCCTGTAAGGGCGCGAATTTGTGGTGGAGGCAGTCTGTCCTTTAAATGGGAAATAAATATTTATGCCGGTTTCCCTTTCTTCCCACCAGGAGGTCGGGGAGTTTAAAATAGCATTTCCAGATAGA
>JAKLPU010000108.1:0-5449 GCA_022013755.1 Candidatus Atribacteria bacterium
AAAAGATGCCCGTATTGAAATAGAATATAAAAAAAACTATAATTATCTGGTAGTGAATGATAATATAAAAACCGCTCTAAAAAAATTAGAGTCTATAATAATTGCCGAAAGATGCAAAATAGCAAATTATAAAAAATGAATTTTAGTTTTAAAGTTGTAAAATAGTATATTTTCAGCCAGAGGAAGGGTGAGAAATAAACATGGAAAACAATAAATATTTATTAGTAATGATGGTAGCAAACAGAGCAAAAGAGTTGAATAAAGGGGCTAAGCCTTTAGTGAAATCCAAATATAAACAGCCTATTAGAATTGCCCTAGAAGAGATAAAAGCAGGAAAAGTGTACCTTAAAGAGAAAGAAGAGCCTTTAAGGGCTGAACAGATATTCAATGAAGTTGAAGAACCTGCAAAACCTGAAGACATATCTGATGAAGTTAAGGAGCCTGAAGAATCTGAAGAATCTGAAGAATTATCTGATGAAGATGAAGGACCTGAAGAAATTGAGGAGCTGTTTGATAGAGATGAAGAATTTGGAAAGCCTGAAGACTTATATTAAGATATAACTTAACTAATTGATAGACGTCTTGCCTATCAATTAATCGTTAGTGTTAAATATATGATTTAAATACGGTTTTTAGTTTTTCGTTTTTAGATGAGATTGCTTCGTCACTTCGCTCCTCGCAATGACAGAAATACTTCGGGTAGGATGAATTTGCATCTTACAACTTGTATTTGAAGTTAGCAATTAATTTAATTGGTTAACCGGCAAACGGGGTAACCTGATAACTATATACGATATACGATATAGGAAAAAAAAGAGGTAAAAAAGTGTTAAAAGGAAAGAAAATACTTCTGGGAGTTACCGGAAGCATAGCCGCTTATAAAGCAGCGGAGATAGTGAGTTTATTAAAGAAAAAAGGCGCAGAGGTTTTTGTAATTATGACCGAATCTGCCGCCAAATTTATTCAGCCTTTAACCTTTTCAGCTCTTTCCGGAAATCCGGTAATAGATAACCTGTTTTCTACCAACGATAAGATAGTAGTAAAACATATCTCTCTTGCCGAATGGGCTGACCTGATATTGATTGCCCCGGCTACGGCAAATGTTGTTGGTAAAATTGCCAACGGTATTGCCGATGATGTGTTAACCGCTACAGTGATGGCTTCCAAAGCGAAGGTCATCTTTGCCCCGGCAATGAATAAAAATATGATATCTAACCCCCTGTATCAGCAGAATGTAGAAAAATTAACCGCCTTAGGGTATGAGTTTATCGATTCAGAATATGGCAGATTGGCTTGCGGCGAGATAGGGGAGGGTAGATTAGCAAATATCGAAGAAATAGTAGATACGGTTGAATATGCTCTAACCTTTAAAAATGATTACCAGGGCAAGACGGTATTGGTTACTGCTTCCTGTACCAGAGAACCTATTGATAAAGTAAGATTTATTTCTAACTATTCTTCCGGTAAGATGGGATTCGCTTTAGCAAAGATTGCCCGAGCCAGAGGGGCAAGGGTTATTCTGATAACCGGGCCAACTTCTTTACCCGATCCCAAGGGAATTACCACAATTTCAATTGAATCTGCGGAAGAGATGAAAAAAGAAGTTTTTAAGTATTTTTCGGAGGCGGACATAGTAATTTCTGCCGCCGCAGTGGCGGATTTCCGACCCAGGGAAGTATTTACCGGAAAGCTCAAAAAGGAAAAGAGTGAAAAACCGCTTATCGAACTGGAAAGAACTACCGATATCCTCTATGAATTAGGAAAGAAAAAAGGAGATAAAATATTGGTCGGATTCACCGCGGAAACGGAAAATTTGGAAGCCAATGCCCTTAAAAAATTGAAGGAAAAAAGATTAGATTTAATTGTAGCTAATGATATATCGGCAAAAGAAGCCGGATTTGACTCAGATAACAATAGAGCCAGGCTAATAGACAGCAAGGGAACCGCCAGGGAATTATCCCTTATGCCTAAAATCGATATGGCTGAAAAAATCTTAGATGAAATTTTAAAAATAAAGTGAAAAATGGAATTAATGAGTTTATTAATATGCATGGTGAAAAGAAATATGCTGAAATAGCAATCTTAGAATATAATTTTGATAAAATATTTCACTACTGTATTCCTCAGGATTTAAAAGACCGGATATCCCTCGGGTCGAGAGTGGACATACCTTTTCGGGGTAAGGTGACTACGGGGTGTGTCGTGGGATTTTTAGCTGAATCGGATGTGAAAAACTTAAAGGACATCGTGCAAATAACCGATAAAAAACCCCTTCTTACTCCCCAGGTAATCAGATTAACCAAATGGATGTCTAATTATTATCTCTGTTCCTGGGAAAAGATCTTAAATTATGCTATTCCTAAGACCCGCAAGGCCTGGCTTAATAAATTCGATATAACAGATATTTCACCCCAAAAACCCCTCCGGCTGCCCGAAGATGATAAAGCTTTAGATAAAGAAAAGCCCCCCTTAAAAGAGATAGAAAATATTATAAATAATAAAAAGTTTAAAATAGTTCTAATCCGGGGAAACGATTTTAGCAGCAGGATGAAAATCTATTTAAGATGTATCCGAAAGACCCTAAAAGAGGGGAGGCAGGTCATTGTATTAGCTCCTACCGAATCTCATCTATCGGAATTAGCCGGGCTGTTGGAAAAAGAATTTAAGGATAATATGGTAGTCTTTGATGAAAAGATAGACCAGAGGGCCAAATATCAGAAATGGATTAAAATAAGAAATTCACAGGTAAATATAGCCCTGGGGATGAGGTCATCCATATTCGTACCCTTTGACAGATTAGGATTGATTATCCTGGAGCGGGAACATAGCAGTCTGTACAAAGAAGAAAGGTCTCCCCGCTATAATGCCCGGGAAGTGACTCTAAAACGAGCAGAATTGGAGAACATTCCCCTCTTTCTGAGCAGTGAAACACCGTCGATAGAATCTTACTGGAATGTCCAGGAAAATAATTTTTTGGAGGCGGAGCTGAACACCGGAGAGGAAAGAGAAAATCTATTAAAAAAAACCATCATAGATATGACCCAGGAAAAGTCCAAAAAAAAGATAATAAGCTATGAACTTCAGCAAGCCATTTCCAGAAGTTTAAAAAACAAAAGGCAGGTCGTACTTTTTTTAAACAAGAGGGGTTTCTCGAGTTTTATGATTTGCAGCCAGTGCGGCCATATACCTAAATGCCCCGATTGCAATACTTCCCTTTCTTATCATTTAGATATTCAAAAAAGAGCTCAGCTGATTTGCCATAACTGCGGGAAAAAGGCAAAAGTAATGGAGGTTTGTGCTAAGTGCGGCAGTAAAGAGATTCGCCCCCTGGGGATGGGAACCCAAAAATTAGAGAGCGAAATCAAGAAGATGTTCACCCGGGCTGAAATAAGGCGTCTAGATCGGGATTCGTTAATTAAAGATGATGATTATCGGCAAATCCTGGAAGAATTCAATCAAGGAAATACCGATATATTGATAGGTACCCAGATGGTATTAAAGGGAGTGGAGTTTAATAATGTAGATTTAATAGGAATTATTTCCGCTGATACTCTGCTGAATCTGCCGGATTATCGTTCAGGGGAAAAGACCTTTCAGCTGCTTAGTGAAGTCATTTCCTCTTTCAGGGAGATCAGCTTTCCCAAAGAAGTGATTATTCAGACCTTTAACCCCGAAGATCACTGTATAGTTGCCCTAAGAGAGCAGGATGATAATTATTTTTACCAAAAAGAAATCGAATTACGGAAAGAATTGGACTATCCTCCCTTTACCCATATTATTAAAATCGTCATCTTGGGAGAAGAGAAGGAAGCAGTTAAACAGAGGGCGGAATATCTAATCAGTTATTTAGAATCCCTTCGCAAAGATAAAGAGTCTGCGGAATTTAAATTGCTAGGTGCTGTAAATATGGTATTATGGAAATCAAGAAACGACTTCAAAGTACAATTTTTAGTAAAAGTAAAAGATTTGGAAAAATTTAATCAGGCATTTAAGAAAAAATATGATAAAATGTTATCAAAGCATTTTGACCAAAAAAACAGATTGACTATTGATGTCGATCCGGTAAGGATGATATAGGGATAAAATAATTACACAGATAGTAACGGTGTAATCACCAATCTTACAACAGGAGAAAACAGATGGCAATATTAAAAATTAAAGAATACGGCGAACCTGTTTTAAGGGGAAAAGCACTACCGGTTAAGGAGATTGCCCCGGAAATACTGAATCTTATAAAAGATATGGCTGAAACCATGTATGCTGATTCCGGAATAGGCCTTGCTGCCCCGCAAGTGGGGGTATTGAAAAGAATTATTGTTATTGACGGAGAGGAAGACGGGTTAATAGTATTGATAAATCCCATGCTCGTTAAAAGCGAGGGAGAACTTGTAGAAGAAGAGGGATGTTTAAGTATTCCCGGTATCTATAGCCAGGTCAAGCGTTCATCACGAGTAACGGTGAAAGCGCTTAACGAAAACGGAGACCCGATTGAAATGACCAAAGAGGGTTTGGCTGCCCGTGCGCTTCAGCATGAGATCGATCATTTAGACGGGATTTTGTTTATTGACAGAATAGGAAGAACTGAAAGACAGATATTGTTAAATAAATTAAAAAAGAATAAACAGTAAAAAAAGACTAACAGAGGACCGTTGTCCCTGTCACCTAAAGGTGATAATTATGTTTAAAATTATTTTTATGGGAACAGCAGATTTTGGCGGGCCGGTTTTAGAGAAACTGGCTGACAGCAGAGAAAACAAAATAGTAGTAATTACCCAGCCGGACCGTCCTAAGGGGCGCGGCAGAAAAATTTTGCCCACCCCCATAAAAAAAATAGCCCTCGATAAGGGGCTGGAAGTATTTCAGCCGGAGAACATCAATAATGAGGAATCTATAAAGAGAATGGAAGAATTTAACCCGGATATTGTCCTGGTTGTCGCTTATGGCCAAATTCTATCCAGCCATATCTTAAATATTCCCAAAATAGGCTGTATAAATATCCACGGCTCCCTTCTGCCTAAATATCGGGGTGCCGCCCCTATTAACCGGGCTATTATAAACGGTGAAAAGGAGACCGGGATAACTTTTATGTTTATGAAGGAGAAAGTAGATGCCGGTGAAATCATCTTTCAGGAGAAGATAGACATTTTGCCGGATGAGACCTGCGGGGAACTTTACTACAGATTATCCGATTTAAGCGCCAGGACCCTCCCCAAACTTTTAGAAAAAATAAAAAGCGGTAAGATAGAAAGAATCTCCCAGGATAATGAACTGGCAACTTTTGCCCGCAAGATGAATAAAGAGGATGGGGAAATAGACTGGAGTGATAAAGGTGAAAAGGTTTATAATCTAATCAGAGGAACCATTCCCTTCCCCGGTGCCTATACCTATTATCAGGGTAGAAAACTGAAAATTACCCGGGCAAGATTTCTGGATGATTATCAGGATGAAG
>JAKLPU010000109.1:0-6424 GCA_022013755.1 Candidatus Atribacteria bacterium
CTGCCTCATAAATAATAACCTTAATAACCATTAGTGTCAAAAATATTTTTCTGTTATTTTTTTCTGTTAAACTTTCTGACCATCCTATAAAATTTCACCCTAACTTCTATAAGCCTAAAAATATTGATTTTTAGCGGTGTGCGTTCGAAAAAATCCGAACTGATTTCAAGTTTTTCTTTGGCGGAAAATTATTATGTAAAAAAAGATGAAGATTAAGGCTTAAGAAGTCTCACCGTGGAGAACCCACCCCAACTCCTGGTGCAAAGTTTATTGCCTGGACGGTGCGCATCCAAGCGAGTCCGTCCAAAGTCTCGATGCCACCACCCAGTCGGCACAAGGTCACTTTTTAGATATTTTACATATTTTACATATTGGCCAAGAAACCATAAGGCATTGTTATCATACCTGTCATTACTTACTTCATTGGTTGTTTCGAGGTGGGTAAGAAATTTTGTAATAAAATCTTCAAGTGTTTTTCCTGTTTCTCCTTGATAAGCTTGCGTCTGTAATGTTCGTAAGTAATCACGAGGAGAAGAGCCTGTTTCTAATTGTCTTCTGCCTCCTAATGTCTTTCCTCGGCCTTGTTGAGGCATCATCATGGGTAAACTTTCAACTAATCCCACAGACCAGCCTGGAACGGCACAAATACGTCCATTATTGACTACTTCTAATTTGGTCTGTCCCCGATGATTGCTTGAATATTCTTGAGGAAAATATACAAGCTCGTCTGTATCTAGTGCCTGTCTTAAGGTATCCCATATCCAGACAGTTTTTTCGGTATTGACACGAACAGCTATTAAAGGATCAGAAGGAGAACGTCTGGTTTGATAAATTTTACCTTCTGCTGCGTGTTTAAAAATAGCTGCTTTCATTCGGTCAATAAGAAGGGGTGTTGGCATTGCCATGGGTGTTAATTCTAAACGATCAAACCCTTGTGGAACTTTTCTGCCTACAAGCTCTCTATTATGAGCAAATAGTTCTACAACCTGTTCTTGGGTTGGTATTGGATACTCTTTTCCATCTATTCCAATCACCCCCATGCTTTCTGATTTCGGAAGAAGCGTGAGAATGCCGGTGCGGTTTAAGGCGGTAACGCAGCGGGCATATTCCCTTTCAACAGGAAATAACTGTTCTGATTGAGGAGCTCCTTCCATGTGCGCTGATGCGTCTATAGATTGTTTTGACATACCCTATGATACCATTTTTTGGTTAGATTGTTCCACTAACCTAATATGATTTAGAAAACTGCTATATTCTTCTTGTAAGTCATTTATAAATAGTCTATAAAAGTTTGGGAAATAGGGACAGCAGCCACCATTGTTTGATATTTCATGTGACATACTTAACTACTGCTTCTTCGGTCGTCCAGAGACTCGGAGAGTGGACTCAAGGTGGAACTTGGTGACCATATGTTCGAGTTCATTTTTTTGGTATGGTGCAATTATTTTTTCGATGGCCTTATTTTTTTAAATCGTTTTATTAATATAATAATCAACTGGTGCAAAATTATCAGTCAAAATTGGAATATCCGCATTAACCGTCTTTTTCCATAAATGCTGCAAATATTCATTTAGCTTTGGATCGCTGTCATTAAAAGTTTGATCTTTTTCAGATTTTAGGGCTACTAAAATTATGTTTTGAACCATATTGCTATCACCCGAATCTCTCACAGGAAATAAATAAACTTGTGGGAAAAGGCTTTTATATGTTGCGTATTCTGCTCTTAAAAATTTACCTTTTTCGCCTTCTATCGCTGAAATAAGGTTTAATATAACAATCCCATCATCATTCAAAATATTATATTTTTTTTGCACCGCTTCTTTTGTTGTTAATTGGTATGGCAAAGAATAACGAGAACTAAAAGCATCTCCAAAAATTACATCATATTTTCCTTGTGTTTTGTTTAAAAATACCCTTCCGTCTTCATGATAAATAGTTAGCCTTGGACTTTCTTCTAATTTAAAGTATTTTTTTGCGAGCTCGGTCACCTTGGGATCAATTTCAACTACATCAATTGTTGCCTCGGGATATTTATGTAAAAAGTCTTTGGGATATGAATACCCTGCACCGCCAAGCATCAATGTTTTTTTAAAATTCGGATTAAAATGTTTTGCCAAATGATAATATTTTGTGTATTCGTTAACTAATTCGTCACTATCTAAAAACATCGACGAATGATTCTCGTTGTTGATTCCCATCATTTTAACTATCTTATTTGTCCTGAAGTCAATACGATTATAAATCCAAATACGATTATAGGCCGTATCAACATCTATAAATCCGCTTTTGGGGAGCATATAATTAAGTCCATTAATTGCAAACCAACCAATAACAATAATAACAAAAACAGACAGCTTGATCCAAATGTCTTTTTTTGCAGAAAGTGCCAACGAAATAATAACTAATGTTATTGATAAAATAATCAATAATTTATTTGTGCCGAAGTGTGGAATTAAATAAAAACCGGACAAAAATGTTCCGAAGATGCTTCCAGTGGTCGATATTGCATAAAGATTACCTACCGTTGAGGCCGAAGTATTTAAGTTGTTTATTTTTAATTTTACAGCATAAGGAGAAACCATTCCCAAAAACACGCTGGCTGGCAAAAATAAACCAAGAGATGCTAAAACCGAGGAAGTTCGGATATCTGTAAAACTATTTTGCAAAACAAAAAGCCAAAAGTCTTTTATTAAAACCGTCAGGCCAATTGAAATTGCCGCTAAAAAAATAATCAGGGATAAACTTTTAAAACTGGATTTTTTATCTGCAATTTTTCCGCCTAAATAGTAACCAATACTAAGACTCCCCAAAATAATACCTATCAAGCTAGTCCAAACGAAAATCGATGTTCCAAAATATGGTCCAAGCACTCTTGAACCAACAAGCTCAAATATCATAACGACCGCTCCACACACGAATACTACAATTTCTAAAAGATATTTACTGATTTTCATATTTTTATCTTAGGCCTTCCCTTCGGCTTTAACTTAAAAAGTCTCTTAAGCTGTCCTTCAAGCCTTTCTATAAAATCATCCGTTCCAAGAGGCCGGCCTGTTCTGGTCTTTTCCCTGATACCATCCATTTCATCGGGATTGTCAGGTGCCTCTATAAATTCCTTCCATTCTTTTGGTTCTTTCTCAATATAATCAAAAAGCTGGTTAACTCCCAATGGGTCGTATTTATCGATTCCGCAATGTATTTTTGCACTTGAGTAGGACCATAAGCAAGGTTTTTTAACCAGTTTTGCTCTTATAGGGTTTCTTTCTATGTAGCGGGTACAGGCTACCATATGCTGCTCATTCAGGACACAGGAGAAGAAGCGGCCCTGGAAGAGATGACCGATTACCTTCATTTTATTATTATAATACTGAGAATACTTCATGTTGGTATATTTGAATACCTTCCCCAGGGAATCTTCCCTTTGGGGAACCGCCATAAAGTGCACATGGTTGGACATAAGACAGTAAGCTAATATGATCAAGTGATAGCGACTACTCTCCTCTTTTAGAAGGGAAAGATATTTTCTTCGGTCAGTATCATCAGTAAATATCTTTTGCTGGTAATTCCCTCTTTGAGTGATATGGTGCGGGTAACCCGCTGCAACGATTCGAGCTATTCTTGGCATATATAAATTATAGGTCTTCGTAGAGGCAATGTCAAAGAAAATAGGTGTCTGTCCCTATTTTTTCAAAACGCCGTCTTCTCCTAACTTAGAAAATTCCATCTTAGGAACAAAAGGGATTATTTTTTGTTTTCATAATGTTTCTTCATCTCTTTATTAAATGGTAGTGCAAGTATTTCATCTATAACTGCTTCTGCCTGCTCAAAAGATTTGGTCCTGGGATCCCTTATCAGTATTTCTTGAAGTATCCTTTTATCACCGGATACGAATGCTTCCAATGCCCACTCCATCCTTAACCTCCTCGGGGCAAGATACATATTCATTATCCGTTTTGGTATGGGAGGATTTATCTCTTCCGGATGAATGCCTTCCTTGTTTACTATTACCGGTACTTCTACTACTACATCCTCGGGAATACCCGGGATTATTGGCCCTTTATTGGGAATATTTAGTACAAATCTTCCTTGATTGCCATTGATCAAGGCATCGATAAATGGAATATGTTGTTCCCCGCTCTTAACCTCAGGGGGAAATTCTTGCAAAAGATTAATAGATTTATCTGAGGCAAGCTTAAAACTCTTATCTATTGAAGCCTTCAAATGATTTTCCTGATACCACGCCCAGCCTAAGTCAGAATCTGCTCCTCCCCAGGGCTCTCCATACCATTTTTTCTTCTCCTCCAGATTGTAATGATATTTCCAGCTTCCATTCCTAATACTATCTCCAATGGGCATTTTTCCATAAAATTTGTACATATCTATCGCCGCAGGACTCATTTGGTCATCAAAAGGATCTTTGGGTTTCCATTTCATCGCTTCCTCTTCTATCCATTGATCTATAAGCGGATATGCATCCTTGTCTTTATAAAGAAAACGGGTAAGCCATATATTGTGGTTAAATCCTGCAACTTGCCAGTTCACTTCTCTTATATCCAATCCCAAACTTCTTGCCAAGACTTCGACACCATAATGTCCATGGCAAAAACCTATAACCTTAATGTCAGAATATCTGGATATCAAGGTCGTACCTTCAAATACAGGATTAGCCGACTGAAGAAGCCAAGCATTCGGGCATATCTCTTCCATACTGTGAGCTACCTCTAAAAAATATTCGAGTTGATTGTAATTACTTAAGGTATGGTAATCAGAAACCATATTGAATTCTTGGCTATCTATGCCTCTTGCATACCCATGCATTTCTCCTGCTTTTCTACTGGCATCCAGTTGCCCATGACCACCTATAAGAGCACTGTTGATTACAAAATCTGCGTCTTCAATTGACCGTTTCATATCTGTTGTTTTCTCGAACCTTAAATTAGTCCCCAATAGATCGGCATATCTCTTTGCTAAATTGTGTACTGAATTTAGACGCTTTTCATCGATGTCCATAAGTGAAACAGAGCTTCCAGATAAACCTTTTGTTTTGCAAAGATCTCCTACTAATCTTAAAGAAAAAAAAGCACTTCCTGCTCCTATAATACTTAGTTTTATACCTGACATTAAAATTCCTCCACATAATTTACTTTATCTATATGCATATTCTTGTGTGTTCTTGGGGTCAAATCTTTATTCTTGACAGTTAATTAAATTATTTGTCAAGAATAAAGATTTGACCCCATGTCTTCTCTCTAATAAATAATAACCTTAATAACCGTTAGAAATTCTCTTACATTTTAGCAAGTTTTATCTTTTTTTCCAAAACAACAAACAAAAAGGCGGAAATCACCGCCATGATACTTCCAAAGATAAATGGCGCGCTAACCCCAATATAAGTCCAAAGCAATCCGGCAAAAAGAGAAGCAAAAAAAGTGGTGAGACCAATTATGGTATGATAAACACCAAAGGCCGTGCCGGTCTTTTCTTGGGGAACTAAATTAGAAATATAGGCCTTTCCCACCCCTTCGGTGAGGGCCATATACAATCCGTAAACCGGGAAAAGGAGCCAAAGGAAAAGACTAGAATGGACCAGGCCGAAAAAAAGATACACCGCGGAAAAAAGCAAAAAGCCAGCCAAAAGCACTTTTCTAGGTCCGATCTTATCAGAAATAATTCCGGCAGGTATGGAAAAGATGGCATAGGTAAAATTGAAAAGAACATAGGCCAGTACAACTAAACTCAATGACAAACCCAAATTTTGCGCCCGCAAAATTAAAAAGGCGTCCGAACTATTGCCCAGGGCAAAAATGAAACTGATCAATAAAAAAATCTTAAAAGATGGATCAAGGTTATGCCAATTAAAACGAAAGGTAGAGGAAGAATTTGCTTCTTTCTTCTTTTCTTTCACAAAAAAGAGCAACAAGAGAATTCCTATAAAAGCAGGGATAAAGGCGAGAAAGAAGATTAAGCGAAAATTATTATCTAAAAAATGAATCGCCAAAAGAGCAATCATTGGCCCGACCACTGCTCCCAGGGTATCAAGTGCCCGATGAAAGCCGAATGCTCTTCCTCGAACCGAGTTTTCCGAGCTTTCAGCAATCAAAGCATCTCTGGCTGAAGTTCGCGTTCCTTTCCCAAACCGGTCAATAAATCGAGCCATCAAAACAAACGGCCAACTAAAAGCAAGACTTAAAATTATTTTAGAAATGGCTGAAAATGAGTAACCGGCAACAACAAAAGGTTTTCTCCTTTGAAATTTATCAGAGAGCCAGCCAGAGACAACTTTTAAGATACTGGCGGTTGATTCCGCAATGCCTTCTATTAAACCGACAATAGCGACTGGCGCACCTAAGACGCTGGTCAAAAAAATAGGTACGATTGGATAAATCATTTCCGAAGCAACATCATTAAAAAAACTTACCAGCCC
>JAKLPU010000110.1:0-2994 GCA_022013755.1 Candidatus Atribacteria bacterium
AGGGGTAGAGATGGTTATGCCCGGGGATAATGTGACTGTTCTCGGCGAACTGATCACTCCTATCGCTATGGAAAAACAGCTCCGCTTTGCTATCCGAGAAGGAGGACGCACTGTCAGTGCCGGAGTGGTAAGTGAGATAATTGAATAGTCGTTAGTGAATAGTCGTTAGTCGTTAGTAGGGGCAGACCTTGTGTCTGCCCGCAGGACTAATTTATGAGATACGAGATATTAAATAAGAAAATTCTCAACAGAGTTGGTTTTATATTTTACGCAATACGCAATACGCAATACGCGATACGAATTGCAATAGGGAGGTAAAATAAAAGTTAATGCAAAAAATAAGAATTCGCTTACAAGCATATGATCACAGAATATTAGACAATTCTACCTTAATGATAATAGGTACTATAAAAAGAATTGGCGGGAGATTTTCTGGTCCTATACCTTTACCAACAGAAATAAATAAATATTGTGTCTTACGTTCACCACATGTGGATAAAAAGTCAAGGGAAGAGTTTGAAATGAGAACTCACAAGAGATTGATTGATATTTTAGAGCCCTCCACCAAGACTATAGAAGCATTAATGCATCTTGATTTACCATCAGGCGTAGATATTGAGCTCAAAACTCTGGAATAAAAGGTTGGCAAACAAACCAGATAATTTTCTCGTATATTTTGCAAATTGATTAATAGGCTGTTTTATTTAGATAAATTGTATCAGAGGAAGTTAAAATAATCGTTAGTGAATAGTATCAGAGCGTAAAGTGTAAAGCTAAAAACGTAAAACCAAAACGCAAAACTTAAAATTAAAGAAAAAGTTTTGAATTTTGAATTATGGTTTTTCGCTTTTCGCTTTAAGTTTTTAGTTTAATACTGACGCGATACGCAATACGCGATACGCAATACGATATATTAGACTCGGAGGTGAATGTAAAAATGGTAGCAGGAATATTGGGAGAGAAATTAGGAATGACAAGGATATTTGCCAAAAATGGAGAATCTATTCCGGTAACTGTAATTTTAGCCGGTCCCTGTCAGGTAATACAGAAGAAAACTATAGAAAAGGATGGTTATAATGCAGTTCAATTGGGTTTTAAGGGAGTAAAAGAGAAAAAAATTTCCAAACCCATAGCTAACCATCTTAATAAATATAAAGTAAAACCAATAAAGCATATCAGAGAATTTAAGGTTGACGATTCCAACAAATATTCATCTGGTGCAGAAGTAAAGGTAGATATTTTTAAAGAAGGTGACAAGGTAGATATTGTAGGAATATCTAAGGGAAAAGGGTTTGCTGGTGCAATTAAGAGACATAATTTTTCAGGTGGGCCTAAGACCCATGGCCAGAAGGAGTATTTTAGATCAGTTGGCTCAATTGGAGCTACAGATGCAGCTCGAGTTTTTAAGGGGCAAAAATTGCCAGGACATATGGGAACAGATAGAGTTACGGTGAAAAATATAGAGGTAGTAAAAATTAGCCTCGAAAGAAATTTAATTTTAGTTAGAGGTTCAGTTCCCGGTGCAAAAGGAGCAGTGCTTGTCATTAATAAAAATGGGTAATTTAAGTATATTTTTACCAGGGAAGGAGGATTGTTTATGATTGCTTTATCAGTTCATAATATTAAAGGAGAAAATGTTGGAGAAGTTTCCCTAAAAGATAATATTTTTAATACTAAAGTAAATAAATATCTTGTTCATCAAGCGGTTAAGCGTTATTTAGCAAACAGAAGAAGAGGGACTGCTTCTACAAAAAATAGAAGCGAAGTAAGAGGTGGAGGAGCTAAACCCTGGAAACAAAAGGGAACTGGAAGGGCTAGAGCAGGAACTAATAGCTCACCTATTTGGGTAGGAGGCGGAATTGTATTTGGGCCCGCCCCGAGAGATTATTCCTTTTCTTTGCCTAAAAAAATGAAAGTTGCCGCCTTAAAATCGGTACTATCAGATAAGTTAGAGAATAAAGAAATTATAATTGTAGATGATTTATCATTAGAAGAAAATAAGACTAGTAAGATGGTGGAAATTTTAATAAATTTGCAAGCATTTAAAAAACCATTAATAATAATTGAAAAAGAAGATAACGGTATAGCACAAGCAACAAGAAATATTAAAGGGGCACAGGTCTTGCCCGTTTCTAAAATAAATACCTATGATCTTATAAACCATGAAAAGATAATAATTACCCAAAAAGCTTTGAAGCGGATTGAGGAGGTGTTAATATAATGCCTTCAGATAGAGATATTATATTAGAACCAATAATTACAGAGAAAACCGTAAGATTAAAAAAAGAAAATAAATATGTATTTAAGGTAGATTGGCAAGTCAATTCTACTGAAATTGGAAAATCTATTGAAGAGAAATTTAAAACGAAAGTTGCAAAAGTAAATATTATGAAGATGCTAGGTAAAAAGAAGAGTTTAGGAAAATACTCTGGAAAGACATCGCATTGGAAGAAAGCGATAGTTACCCTAAAAAAGGGTGAAAAAATTAAAGAATTAGAAAATATCTAGTGCTTAAAAAGATATTTAAGGATGGTGTAGATTAAATGGCGGAGATAAAAAAATTCAAACCTACTTCTCCTGGGAGAAGATTTATGACCATTTCAACCTTTGATGAAATAACTACTGATAAGCCAGAAAAATCTCTAACCGTAGGACTTAAAAAAAGAGGCGGAAGAAATAATCAAGGCAGACTAACAGTTAGGCATCAAGGTGGTGGAAGTAAGAGAAAGTATAGAATAATAGATTTTAGGAGTCAAAAAGAAGGAATTCCGGCAAAGGTTTCTAGTATTGAATATGATCCTAATCGTTCAGCACGAATTGCTTTACTTAAATACTATGATGGAGAAAAGAGATACATCCTATGTCCGGCAAATTTAAAAGTGGGAGACGTAATTATATCCGGAAGAGATGCAGATATTAAGGTAGGAAATTCAAAATCATTAAAAGATATCCCTACTGGTACATTAATTCATAATATTGAATTAAGATCAGGAC
>JAKLPU010000111.1:0-3097 GCA_022013755.1 Candidatus Atribacteria bacterium
AGAAAACTTAGCCAAACGCGGATGAGCCCCACAATCTATCACAAAACGGATAGAATCAACAATTTCCTGTAAATTCTGTCCGGGTAACCCGATTAAAAGATAAGCACCAATTTGAGAAGTTTTGAACCCTGCCTTTAAAAGATAATTCACTGCCTTTTTAAATTCAAGATTGGTTACCTTACCCCCCGTTTCTGACTGGAGACGAGGATCTACGGTTTCAAAACCCAATCTGATGGTCTCCACCCCCGCTTGGTACATCTTAAGGGCTATTTTTTCGTTTATCATTCGAACATGGATACCGTTAGGAGTATGAAGTCTAATGGCTAATTTTTTACTGATTAATCCCTCTAAAATAATCAGAAAATTATCCTCTGAATTTATTAATAGGGCATCATCATAAAAGACAAAATCCTTTATCTCCCTTTCTCTATGCCAGTATTCTATCTCTTTATTTACCTCTTTAGGATTTCTAAATTCTAATTTAGGGTTTATTCTAAAAGAAGCACAATAACTGCAACGGTAAGGACAGCCCCGAGAGGATAAGATACAGATATAATCAAGTTTAGAATAGAGGTCCCAGGCCGGATAAGGCAGGTTATCTAACCCTTTTTCGTATTTTGAATAATCATTTTTTTTCCCAGCATGCTGTTCTAATATTTTTATTAAATCTCTTATGCTATTCCCTTTTGTTACATAATCAGCACCAGAAAATTTAAAGGCATGCTTAAAGCATAAAGTAGTATAGACCCCTCCTAAAATTATGGGAATACCGGGAAAAATTTTTTTAATTATCTCTATCACCCTGAATACCCCCGGATACCAGTAGGACATAACAGAGGTAATCAACACTGCCTGGGGTGAGGGTATTTTCGTTAATTCATCTATAAAGACATCTTCAGTAATTCCATATCGACTAAAACAGCGCGGGATATTTTTTAAAACTTCTGGTTTTTTAACCTCTTCTTTATAGAAAGGCCCTCGGCCAAATTCATCCTTCTGAGGCAACTCCCTGTTTTGTAATTTCAATATTTCCCGATTATAACGGTCCATACAGTCTATATAATTAATCTTATAATCCTGTTCTATCAAAATACCGGCAATATATAATAATCCTAAGGGTTTAGACCAGAAATCATAAGCTGTAAAATCATAAATCCAGGGGTTAACCAACAACAAATTATAATTTCTTTTCATCGATAGTTCAGTCTTTTACTTTTATTTTTAATTTTTTAAAACAAAATCTGTTATGCAGCAGTTAAATTATTGCTATCTCGACAAAACTGTAAATAGTTACAAGTCGTATTTAATTAGCTTAATATCTTAAAAAAGACCTACGATAAAAAAATTCCTCTCTGCTAAAAAAATATCGTTAATATGCACTCTTACCTTCCACTCTCCGGGCAACTGAGAGGCATAATTATCCTTAATCTTTATCCAGTACCAGGTGCGATAATTATTATAACTGCCGGCTTCCATCTCCACTTCTCCCTGATGATACAATTTGCCCTGAGGAGTAATCCATTCCCACTTAAGGAGAAATTTCTCTGCAGAATCATAAGAAAATCTAAGCCAGGTAAACACTTTCTCATCCTGAGGAAAGAAAAAATTGACCCCTTGTAGTGGGTTCTTATCCAGAATATCTTTACAAAGAGCAATCTTTTGCAGATATTCCGAATCCTTAGCTGCCTCCTGTGCCATACTTACTCCGGAGAAAATCATTAAAAATATCAAGACGAACACCCACAATTTAACCCTAAGAATACTTTTTTTCCTTCTAATCGACATTTACTTTACCCCCCTTTTTTATTAGTCGTTAGTGAATAGTTGTTAGTATAAAATTAATTAGCTGGTTTAATATTAACTCACTAACTAAATAATTATACTACAAGCTAACCTTAAATTCCTGCAAACTTTTCAAAAAATATTTTTATTTTTTAAAATAAAAAAGGCAACAGTTTATCTTTTGCTTAAACCATTACCTTTTCTTAGGAAGTTTTTTATATTTTATCCACAGGTCGAGCAAGATCCGGATGAACACGAGCTACAGGAACTGGAACTTGAATTCATCGAGGAAGAAGATTTTCCGGAACAGAATCCAAAACCATTAAAAATCCTTTTTATATTCTTGCTCTTACATTTTTCACAATATATTTTACTTTCCTCCATCTCTTTGATAGTTGCTCTAACCTCAAAGGTTTCCTGACAATCCTGACATTTAAAATCATAGTTTGGCATATCTATTTTCCCTTTTTTCATGCTAATTTGGTCAACTTTTTTCTACACTTATTTATACTCCAAACTATCCTGGCTGTCAAGAAAAAATCTATAAAACCTCTGCAAAACTTGTTTAAAAACCTGCCAAAGGACCGTCCCCTGGTAGGTTGTCTTACGAATTTTAGTTTGACAAATATCAGAAAAAGGTATAAAATTCGAAAGTAAAAAAGGACTATTGTATTCTAATCGCTAAATCCCTTAAAAAAGGGAATGGGGGAACCAAGATTTTGGGGTGAATCTCATTACCTCTAATTTTAGTAATGAGTAGGGCAATCCTTTCAGCTCGAATCCGTCAGCTAACCTCGTCAGCGCGAAAGGAGATATGATAACCAGGACATATTTTTTGAATATTTCAGAGAAACTAAAATCGAATAGTTTCTCTTTTTTTAGTTAAAAAGATCCAATAAATAACTGATTTACTTTAAAGTTTAAAGAAAAATACAACGGGGTGATGAATCTCTTGAAAATAATTATCATAGGGGCAGGAAAAGTCGGTTGCCAAATAGCCAAAACCCTTTCTTCAGAAAAACATGATGTAACCTTAATCGAAAAAGATGATGTGATCCGACAGTCTGCTCAAGCAAATTTGGATGTACTAACTATTTTGGGTAATGGAGCTAATGTTCGTACTTTAGAAGAAGCGGAAATTGAACAAGCAGATATGGTCATTGCTGTAACCAGCAGCGATGAAGTAAACATGATAGCCTGCATGACTGCTAAGCAATTTGGTGTACCTCAAAAAATTGCCCGTATTCGAAATCCTGAATACCTGTATGCTAATGCCTTATCGCGAGAAAAATTAGGAATAGATCTTACCATTAAT
>JAKLPU010000112.1:0-4531 GCA_022013755.1 Candidatus Atribacteria bacterium
CGAAAGAGTGGTGTATTAATATCCCATCTTTAGATTTTAAAGAAGAATGTTTTAAAACAATAGAGCATAATCAGGTTGATGATGATGAAATTGCACAAGCGGGATTTACCAAAGAGTCATCAGTGTGTGTTTATGCCCCGAGAATAAAGGAATGCCCAATATCATTAGAATGCAAACTCGAATGGGAAAAATCTTTATTTAAGAATAGCTCTCAGAAAATAATTTGTGGTAAAATAGTACATTTTGGAGTGGATGAAAAAGTGGTTAATCTCGACCAAAAAACGAGGATTGAGAAATTGAAAATAATGTATAATTTCAGAAGTCAATTAAATCCATTAACCGGAGAATTGACACCCGGGGGTATAAGTATTATAGATAAATCGGCTTTTAGTGATTAAGATAGTAGTTTATTTTCTAATATTCTATGACCGGATTGTGATAATTGGTTTACTATTATTTTTAATCGACTAATAGAAAAGCGGTCTAAAAAGTTGGGAGAAAAGTGGGTAGAAAATACCCAAAAAACTACCCAGAAAAGTTAAATACTACCCAGATAAAATGATAAATATTATTAAGATGAATTCAAGAATTAGCAGGTTGAAGTTAGCAAAAGAATTGAATCTAAGTGATTAAACTATTAAGAAGAAGCAGTCATGGTCTGTGCATGCCAAGTCGTTGTTCAGTTGCTTGTAAAATCATTTTTAACGTTTCGTCATATGATATCCCTGCAATCTCGGCCATCTTGACAAGATGACCATCCCAGCACCAACCTGGGTTAGGATTTACTTCAAGGAGCTTTGGGGTGCCATTTACATCAACTCTCCAGTCAAATCGACAGTAATCTTTACATTCCAACCTCTCGGATAGTTTCAAACAACACTCTATAATAAATTTTTCTACATCTTCCGAAAGGTCGGCGGCAGTAGATTTTATATTCCAGTAAGGTGATTCCGGGAGCCACTTAGACTCGTAACCGCATATCTGTGGCAAGTTTTCTGGCAGTAATGAATAATCTGCCATAATGATAGGTAAGACAGTATAGGGTTCAGGAGGATTTCCTATTACCCCGACACTAAGGTCTTTTCCGGTAAGAAGTTCCTCAACCAGAATGGGTTTATCGTAACCAAATTTTTCCCTGATCTCTGAAATAGCATTTACTAATTCTTCAAAACTATTTGCCACGCTCCTCTGGGTAATCCCAAAACTGGAATCTCCGAAGTTAGGTTTTGCAATTACCGGAAAACTAAAGGGCAATTCAAAGGTAGTGTCTTCGGGCTTAATAAAGAAAGCTTCCGGTACCGGAATTTCCATCTCCCTTGCAATTCCACGTACTAATGATTTGTCGTAACAGTAAGCAAGACATTGGGGACCTGAGCCGGTGTATGGTATACCGAGCATTTCCAGCAAAGAGGGTATATGGAGCTCTTTTTGCGCATCATTGTAGTAACCTTCATCACACAGGTTAAAGGCAAAATTAATTTTCTCTTTCACTTTTATTAAGTCCTGTATTAAAGTATCGTGATTGGTTAGATAAGTAAAATCAAAATTATTCAGTTCCTTTAATCCTGATTTTAATTGGTCTATGGTGTAAAAATCATCATCATCAAAGATGGTAGAAGGTTTTAAAAGGTCTGCTTTTTGAGGGTCTCCTAAAATGACTACCACATTTTTTAGCTCTTTTTTGAGCTTCTTTTTAACAGGTGTCCATTCTTTTTTGGTCACAGTTGTAACCATTATACATCTTTCCATCATACCCAAATCTTGATTTCGTTTGGAATCAGGAGAGATTTGGCCATGAAAAGTTATGTCACTGAAACCAGCTGTTTCCAAAAGGCGAGTTAAACTTTCTTTAGAGTAAAGTCTTTCAGCGTAGAATTGGTCTGTTATCATACCCTTTTCTATATGACTAATAATTTCTCTGGATATGAGACGCTGCTTATCAAGAGAAAGTGAGCGCTCTCTGCAAACAAAATGTTTTTTGTCTATCCACTCCCAAGATCTGCTTTGAAAGTGTTTCCTTAAGTATTCTCCGTCGGTAATCTCAATAAGAAGTTTTCCCCAAGGTTTTAAAACTCTAAATACTTCCTTTAGTACCCTCAGGTCATCCTGGATAGTCTCAAAATAGCCGAAGCTGTTACCCAATATGGTTACAGCATCAAAAGTATCGGATGGAGAGGGAATTTTGCGGGCATCACCCTCTCTGAACTTGATATTCATATCTTCTTTTTTTGCACGTGCTTTAGCTTTTTGGATTAGATAATGGGAGCGATCTAATCCTTCAATATTTTTAAAATTTCTCCTGGCCAATTCAAGGGAATGTCTACCCTGTCCACAGCACAAGTCAAGAATTCTATCTTCAGGTGAGAGTTTTAGAATATCTAAAAATTGGGTAATTTCACGAGTAGTTATACTCAAGTCGTCTACTACGTCACCATCAGTTTTTAAATAAAGATAATTAAAGATGCGGCTCCACCAGTCCGGGCGAACGTGTTCTTCAAGGTCAGGGACAGGACCTAAAAATACTTTTCGGTCTTTACCATTTTTCCTTCGCTGGGGAGGTTTATCGGAAGTAGTTTTTTGATTCATGATTCTCCTCTATGTTTTTAAAAATTTTGCACAAATTTTACTTTAATTAATAAACGCATACTTATTTTTTTATATTCATACTTCTTATACATAAAATATTTAGGAATGTCAATAGAGCGAACACTATTTTCAAATAATAATTAAAAAATTTTTTCACCTTGGAATTTTTAAACCCCCAGGAAAAATCCTGTCTTTTTCTCTAGGGCATGGAATATATGTTTTTCGCCAAGCGAAATCTACAAAACCGATTGAGAAAATAAAAAAATTTCAAATTTAATGGTAAAAGATGTTATCATAATATTGAGTGATGAAAAATTGATTGAGAAAATGAAAAAGAGACCGCTCGAAATTATTTCAGATCAGCAAATTCAGAAAAGCTTTGAAAAGAGCTAAAGGCTTATGAGAAAGTTATTAAGGAAAATCAAAAATAGCCGTAAAATCCAAGCTTTTATTTTAACCATCGTTTTGATTATTTGTGCTGGAATTTTTTGGTATATTAGAACAAATCCGGTTATGCCACAGTTGACCATTTATTTTTTAAATGATGTAAAGCTGCCGGAAAAAGGCCAAAAAGTTATGGTTTTTTCGCCTCATCCTGATGATGAAACAATTGCCTGCGGCGGTTATATTATCGAATCAGTACAAAGAGGAGCCGAGGTTAAAATTATTTTAGTTACCGATGGAAATAAACGTAGTTTAAAAGATTTACGATACTCGGAATTTGAAACTGCCACCAGTGTTTTGGGGGTGCCGGCTAATAATTTAATTTTCTTAAATTATCCAGACGGTAAGCTTGCCCAACAAAGTCAGACAGAACTAGAAAAAAATTTCCAAAACCAGATAGACAGTTACTATCCTGATATTATCCTCTATCCTCATCCTAGTGATACTCATAAAGATCATATTACCATCGGCAAAATTGTGGAGAAAATACTAGAACAATCTCCAAACAAAAAAATTGCTTATAAATACTTAGTTCATCACAATCTGTATCCTCACCCTAAAAAATACGCTCCTTACTTATACACACTACCGCCAATTAGTTTAATTAGTTTTGATGGAGGATGGGAAAGATTGATGCTATCGGAAGAAACAAAAAATTTGAAGCAAAAAGCACTTGCATCTTATAAAAGTCAATTAAAAAATCCCTTACTAAAAAATTTACTCGAGTCATCTATTCGGGAAAATGAACTGTTTGCTGTAGAAAGTTTACCCTGATTAACCATAACAACTACCCGGAGAAACAGAAAAGAACATGATGCGGTCTTCTAGTGTTTATGAGGGTTTCAATGTAGTGACAATAGGATTAATCAATATGGAAGTAATGAGTATGAAAATTCGTAACTATCAGATAAAAGATAGAGATGCTATTCGAAAAATTAGTCTTGAGAGTGTATTTTGGGGAGAAAACAGGGCTTATATCTTTGATGATGAAATACTGGCTGACATATTGACCATATATTTTACTGATTATGAACCTTTATCCTGCTTTGTTGCAGTAAAAGTAAATCAGGTAATTGGTTATATTATGGGAGCTCAGGATATTCGAAAGATGCGTAGATTAATGAAATATAAGATTGTTCCAAGATTAATATATAAAGCTTTAGGTCGTCGTCAGCTTTTACGCAGAAATAATCTAATATTAATAAAAAATATTATATCCAGTTATTTAAAGGGAGAGTTTATTTCCCCTGATTTTTCCAAAGAATATCCTGCAACTTTACACATCAACATTAGAACGGAATATAGAAGACAAAATCTTGGCTCTTTGCTGGTCGATTATTTTCTTGATTTTCTAAAGAGGAAAAATATCCGGGGAATTCATTTTGGTGTAATGTCAGAAAGTGCAAAAGATTTTTTTCTAAAGTTGAATTTTAATATATTGTTTACTGGGAAATACTCTTTCCCCCGATATTTATTAGGGGAAAATATTCCTCATTATATC
>JAKLPU010000001.1:0-3370 GCA_022013755.1 Candidatus Atribacteria bacterium
AATGGTCTCGAACTGTTAAATCTGGAAAAGGGTCGATTTGATTTAAAACTAGTCTTAAACTCTGATCCAACTTTAGAGCCTGCGAAAATATCCTGGCAGGGCGAAGCATCATTTCAAGGAGCTAATTTAAGACCCGACCCTCTAAATAGAATATTCCTGGAAAATACTCATGGTTTAATTCAATTCCAAGAATCAGAGATTCAAATCAATACCTTTCAAGGATTCTTTCATAACCAACCTTTCAATCTCACGGGGACACTTTCTTTTAAAGAAATAGTCAATTTTAATCTTGATTTAAAAGCAAATGACTTTCCTTTAACTGTTTTAAAGGAAGAGTTGGAAGGATATATTTCAGAAACCAATCTTTTATTGCAAGGGGATATCTCTCTGGATGTTAATTTAAAAGGCAATCTTAATGACTTCCAGGTAAAAGGCAAACTTAACTCTTTACTGCTTAACATAGACGGCTGGCAATTACAAAACCCAAACCTTCTATTCTCTTTTAAAGAAGAACAACTTATGATAGAATCCCTCGAGACCCAATGGGAAGATACTAAAATAATAATAGAGGGAATAATTGATTGGGAAAAGCCATCTCCGGTTTATAAATTTTTTGCCCAGGTCAAAGGACTTGATTTAGAAAATTATGCCTTGAAGAAAATAACCTTTTTGGATTCATTTTCAGGCAGCTTATCTGGAAATTTCATTATAGAAGGAACTCTTCTTGCGAATTCACCTATAAACTTAACCGGTCAAGTCACTGCACAAGAAGTGAACTTGTTGAAAAATAAATTACAAGAACCCATTACTGCCCAATTGGAAATGAAAATTATCAATTCTTCTTCCTTCGAGTTAAATAAACTTGCCTTATCTTATCTTCATAATCAATTTAATCTATATGGAAAATTAGATTCAAAGAATCAACTGGACTTTCAATTCAGTAGTGATAATATTTCCTTGGAAGATTTCTCCTTTTTATTTAACCTTGATGAATTAAGAGGAATTGGTAATATTACTGGAAAAATTCAGGGTACGACTTCTCAACCTCAAATAGAAAGCAAGGCACAATTAAAGAGCGTTAATTGGGAAAATTTAGCTGTAGATAATTTTGAAGGAGAAATATCCTATCAATTTCCTTTCTTACAATTTAAAAAAATTATTTTAGACAATAATAGTATCAGTTTAACTGCCGCTGGACAGTTTGACCTTCAAAAAGATAGCCAAAAACAAGTTGATCTAAAACTTCAACTAAGCAGATTAGATATGAATTATTTAACAGAATTATTTGCTTTTGAGGAGTCTTTGTCTGGATGGGCTCATGGTTTTGCTAACCTTCAAGGTAATTGGCCAGATATTTCTCTGGATAGTCAATTAGATTTAGAGGAAATTTCTATAAATAATTATTATCTGGGTAAGGGAAATTTCCATTTTAGATTAACAACAGATGCAATTTCTTCTGTAAATACTTCCCTTTCCTGGCAAAAGATTTTTTCGGACTGGAGCATAAATAATTATCAACTAACCATTGAAGAATTGAGCTTTAAGCAGGCAGAAATGCAAATGAATGCTCAAGGAAAGGCTGATTTAAAAAAAGATATTCCTTTTTCTCTGGATATAGATTTTAATCATAAAAATTTAAACCAGTTGATAGCCAACCTTCTTCCCTCAAAAATTGAGGGAAAACTAAAAATAACAGGAAACTTAACTTCTCAGCAGTTTCTTTTAAATTCTCAATTCTCCATCCTTCAGGATGAGACCGTTTTGCAACATGACTTAAAATTAACTTTAGAAAAAAAGGGATCTAAAATCACCCTCAGTGAATTATTACTAAAACAGCAGAAAGGACAGTTTTTAGCCAAAGGATGGCTGGATCTTACTGAAAACTTATTAGATATAGAATTTCAGGCAAGCGAATTCGATTTAAACAACCTGGCCCAACTTATCGGATTCAAAGAAGATATAAAAGGAAATCTGAATATTACCGGAGCTTACCAGGGCTCACTTAAGCGCCCCAGTATATCGATTTCTGTTCAAATAGAAGATGGCTACTTCCGTAATTTTAAATTTGAGGATCTTCAAAGCAAGATTAACTGGAAAGAGGGCAATCTGGAAATACAAGAATTAATCATCTCTTACCAGAAGGATTTTCAAATTAAAGCTCAAGGTAAGATACCTTTTCCTTTTATTGTCTCTGATAAAAAAGAGAACCAGGATCAAGACTATAATCAATTACCTTTGAACTTTAAAGTCAGTTTGGAAAATACCGATTTAAGTTTTATACAAATATTTTGGGATAGAAACTTTAAACAAGTTCAGGGGATCACTAACCTTATTTTAAATTTATCCGGCACTGTCGGTGAGCCTATCTTTAATGGACATCTTACCCTCAATCAGGGAAGTTTAGAATTAACCTCTATCCCGATTAAGTTCGATAAAATAGAAACTAAATTTGAAATTGTTAATAATTTGGTAAAAATTCCACAAATGACTTTTATGCTGGATAATAATTTAATTTATATTTCTGGAGATTTTAAATTAGTTAATTTTCAACCTGATGATCTTAGAATTAAAATATGGAATGAAGGAGGAAAATTAATCTATGGAGATATTTTAACTGCCCAAACGAATTTCCAAGCTGAAATTAATGGATCTATCGATTCTCCTCAGATAAAAGGGGAATTTATTTTCTCTGAAGGAGAATTAAACTGGAAACCGGGTTATCAATTTATCCCTGAGAAAAATGACTCTTTAAGGCGTTTAAAAGGCAAGGTGGATCTTTCCGCTAAAATTTTAAATAATTTTCAATTTAAAGCTCCTAATTTAGATTTAAAATTAGATGGGGAGATTAAAATTCAAGGGGATTTACCTCAGCCAATTTTCACCGGGCAATTAACAGTGGGAAAAGGATATTTTGTATTCCTTGAACAAAAATTTCAATTTTCTGAAGGTAAATTATTACTGAATGAATTTACCGGTCCTGATGTACTCCTGGATATTAAAGCTAATACTAAAGTAAGCCAAGTTACTGTCTTTTTAAAAATTTCCGGAAATCTTTCTGCTCCTCAAATATCACTCTCTTCCAAACCTGCTTTATCTGAAGCAGAAATTATTTCTTTATTAACTTTAAATAAAAATATTAGCGGCCTATCAGAGGGAGAGGTTGGAGAATTATTAAGGGGAGAGATTTTTAATTTAATTTTTCAAGGTCTAAGTATTAATTTTATCAGAAAAGCTGAAAATCAGATTGCTAATTATCTAGGGCTGGATGTTTTCCGAATAGAAACTATATTTAAAGAAAATGGTGAAACAACTCCCTTTTACGATTTAAATTTTAAAACATTCGGAATAGAAGTAGGTAAAAATATTACCG
>JAKLPU010000113.1:0-3891 GCA_022013755.1 Candidatus Atribacteria bacterium
AAAGAAGATATCGATTTAAAAGATGGAATTAATGAAAATTTAATGAAAGAAATAACCTAAATTAGTGAATAGTGATTAGTGAATAGTATTTAGTAATAAAATGAAAAATTAAAAACGCAAAATGCAAAACTATAACTTAAAATTAAAAATTGAGAGAAAAAGTTTTGAGTTTTGAATTATGGTTTTTCGCTTTTAGCTTTAAGTTTTTAATTTAATTAAGACAAGTATCTTATTAATCTAAAACTATACGCTAAACGCTACCCGCTATACGCTATGCTATATACTAATGACTAAAATAGGGGGTAATTATATTGACAATTTTGAGGAGTTTTAACTCGATCAAAATCGGACTGGCTTCGCCAGAGCAAGTAAAAAAATGGTCTAATGGTGAAGTTAAAAAACCTGAAACTATCAATTATAGAACTTTAAGACCAGAGAAAGATGGTTTATTTTGTGAAAGAATATTCGGACCAGTTAAAGATTGGGAATGTAGTTGTGGAAAATACAAAAGGATAAGATATAAAGGTGTCATTTGTGATAGATGTGGAGTCGAAGTTACTAAATCTATCACTAGAAGGGAGAGAATGGGGCATATTAAATTAGCTTCCCCTGTTTCCCATGTTTGGTATTTTAAGGCTATACCCAGCCCTTTAACTCTACTTTTAGACATATCTCCTCGTAACTTAGAAAAGATATTATACTATGCTCCAGACCGAAGAAGAGAGCAGTTATTTGAAGTTATTGAGAAAGGCGAGACAGATTTAGAAAAAGGAGATATAATTTTAGAAGCAGAATACCGTATTCATAAAAAGTATAATGAAAAATTTAATGCTGAGCCGGTTTATAATATTAATAAAGTAAAAATATTTTCTCATAAAATAGGTGATGTAATTTCAGAGGAAGAGGATCAGGATCTGCAGAAAATATTTGGTAAAATTTTCTATCAAAAGGAATTATTGTTCCCTGTAAGTAAAGAGGAAGAATCTGAAGGTGAAAAAGAAAAAGAAGAGCTTGAAGAAGGGATTAAAGAAGTTAAAGAAGAAGAGGTAGAAAATAAAGAGACCCAATATCGAATTACTAAAATTGATGGCTTAATTTCTGAGACCAACTTAAAAAGGCTAGAGGAAGAAAAAAACTTATCCTTGCGGGCAAAATTAACCACTCAAAACATTGAAGAGTCTTGTTACATAGTGATACACCCCGGTAATACTTCTCACAAAAGAGGAGAAATAATTTTAGAAATAGAAAAACTCCTTCTAAGTAATTATGATCCCGAATTTAAAGCTGGGATAGGTGCAGAAGCAATTAAAGAGTTATTGAAAGAGTTGACCTTAAATAAGTTAACTCTGGAACTTCGCGAAGAATTAAAAAAAACTAGTGGCCAAAAAACGAAAAAGATTATTAAAAGATTGCAGATAGTTGAAGCATTTCGTAGATCTAATTTCAAACCTGAATGGATGATATTAGAAATAATTCCAGTTATTCCTCCAGACTTAAGGCCTATGGTGCAATTGGAGGGAGGGCGTTTTGCCACTTCAGATTTGAATGACCTGTATAGGAGAGTTATAAATCGGAATAATAGATTAAAAAGATTATTAGAATTAGGGGCACCGGAAATTATTATTAAAAATGAAAAGCGAATGTTACAGGAAGCGGTTGATGCTTTAATAGACAACGGCAGGAGAGGGCGAGCAGTGCTTGGCACTGGGAATAGACCCCTTAAATCGTTAAGTGATATGTTAAAAGGTAAGAAAGGTAGATTTAGACAGAACCTTTTAGGTAAAAGAGTGGATTATTCAGGAAGATCGGTAATTGTAGTAGGTCCTAATTTAAAATTTTACCAATGCGGATTACCCAAAAAGATGGCTCTAGAGCTATTCAAGCCATATGTAATGAGAGAATTGGTAGCTCAGGATTTGGCTCATAATATCAAAACTGCCAAAAAAATAGTAGAGAAAGGCAAGCCGGAAGTCTGGAGTATATTAAAGGATATTGTAGAAGATCGTCCTATCTTACTAAATCGGGCACCAACATTACATCGTTTAGGTATTCAGGCTTTTAAACCAGTTTTGGTGGAAGGAAATGCAATACAAATTCATCCTTTAGTTTGCGCAGCTTTTAATGCAGATTTTGACGGCGATCAGATGGCAGTTCATGTTCCTCTTTCGCCGGAAGCTCAAGCTGAAGCAGAAATTTTAATGCTATCTTCGAATAATATACTCTCTCCAGCTAATGGTTTACCTATAGCTTTACCTAGCCAGGATATAATTTTAGGTTGTTATTATCTAACTATACAGGAAAGTGGACAAAAAGGTGAGGGAAAAATATTTGGTAATTTTAATGAGGTAATAAGGGTTTATGAGGATGGTTTTATTGGCTTGCATGCTAAAATTAAGTGTAGAATAAATAACTCCTTAAAAAGCACAACAGCTGGCAGGATTATTTTTAACGAAATTTTCCCTGATGATATGGATTTTATCAATTTAACCATAACCAAAAAATCCTTAGAAAAAATTATATCTTTTGTTTACCGAAAATATGGAAAAGAAATAACTGTTGATATTTTAGATAAGATTAAAAAATTAGGCTTTAATTTTGCTACTTCTTCCGGGATTTCTATAGGGATAGTAGATTTAGAAATACCTTCCCAGAAAGATGAGATATTAAAAGTGGCCGAAAAAGAAGTAGATAAAATTCAAGAACAATATAATTACGGATTAATTATGGATGATGAGAGAGAACAGAAAATTGTAAACGCCTGGACCAAAGCTGCTGATGACGTAGTTGATGCTATTTTAAAGAATTTAAGCAAATTTAATCCTTTATATATTATGGCCGATTCCGGAGCTCGAGGTAGTAAACGACAGATTGGCCAGTTAGCTGGGATGAGGGGTTTAATGGCTGATCCTTCGGGAAAAATTATTGAATTTCCTATTAGATCTAATTTTAGAGACGGTTTGTCAGTATTAGAGTATTTTATTTCTACCCATGGAGCTCGAAAAGGATTAGCGGACACTGCTCTTAGAACTTCAAAATCAGGATATTTAACCAGAAGATTGGTTGATGTAGCCCAAGATGCAATTATAAGAGAAGAAGACTGTGGCACATCTGACGGAATAATTATCAGGGCTTTTCAAGATGACGGTAATGTAATCGAGACTTTAGAAGAAAGGTTGGTAGGGCGGATAACTCAAGAAGAGGTAATAGATTCCAAGACCGGCGAAGTATTAGTTGGATTAGGGGAAGAAATTGACGAAAAAGGCGCTAAAAAGATTTCGGAAACGGGGATAAAAGAGGTTAAAGTTAGATCGGTTTTAACCTGCAGAGCAGAACATGGAATATGTGTTAAATGCTATGGTAAAGATATGGCTGCTGGTAAATTAGTAAATATCGGAGAAGCCGTAGGAGTTATTGCAGCTCAATCTATTGGAGAACCAGGGACACAATTAACTTTAAGGACTTTTCATACAGGAGGAGTCAAAATAAGCGGTGAAGATATTACCTTGGGACTTCCACGAGTAGAACAACTTTTTGAGGTGAGAAAGCCAAAAAAACAGGCAGTAATCAGTGAAATAAATGGAATAGTAGAGGAAATTATTATTGAGAACAACTATAAGAAGCAGGTTGTAGTTAATCCTGAAACATCAAAAGAAAATAAAGACGCCATTGAAGAAAAGAAAAAGATCTATAATATTCCCACTGATTTAAGGTTAATAGTAGAAAAAGGACAAAAAATTAGAGCTGGAGAAAGACTGACTGTCGGATTTATTGATCCCCATGATATTTTAAAGATTCAGGGAATTAAGGCAGTTCAAGAATATTTATTAAAAGAAATACAAGCAGTATATAGATCACAAGGGGTTAAAATCAGTGATAAACATATCGAGACAA
>JAKLPU010000114.1:0-2691 GCA_022013755.1 Candidatus Atribacteria bacterium
ATTTTGTATCTTTTCTCTGATCTCGGTATTTATAGGATGGGCAATATCCTTATGATCTCCATTGGGGAGTCTCTTGCTAGGCATTGCTACAAACATACCCTTATTGCCATCGATAACCCGTAAATCATGCACTACAAAAGAGTCATCGAAAGTGATCGATACATACGCTCTTAATTTTCCTTCTGTTTCTATTTTTCTAAGTCTAACATCTGTAATTTCCACTTGATACACCGCCTTTTTTTATTTTTTTTGTTTTTAAAATTATCACGATTAATTATATTTTCTATCTGTAGTTGTTTCTTATGAATGCAACCTACCCCCGCTAATTTACTACTAAAGCTTTTCGCTTAACAAGACTCTTACTCCTAACTAAATTATAACCTCCTAATCATTCGTTTTGACCAATTTACTCCAGATTTTTCACATAGTTGCTATTACCTCCCTATTTCAGTAAATGCTTAAACGTTTTTATTAAAAAACAAACACAGCAATAATAACTACTGTGTTTCTGGAATAATCTATTTAATATTTATATTTTTCTTTTCTTAATAAATTATGTTTATCTTTATTTTCTGCAAGGTTATTAGTCAGCACTGTTAATTCCCTGTTCTTTTCTGTAAGGTTTTAGTTGAAAAAATTATAACATGATAGAATTTTATTGTCAAAAAAAGTAATATAGTTCAATTTACCGATTCTCCGATTCTCCGATTCACCAATAGACCAATTAATTTAGTCGTTAGTGAATAGTGAATAGTCGTTAGTATAAGATACAAGTTACGAGTTGCAACCTGTAACCTGTATTTTAACTGGTAAACTGGTTAACCGGATAACCAATATCCTATACGCTATACGCTAAACGCTCTACGCTAATTTATTCCCCATCGCCATGCTTAGTCTGGCGAATTCTTCTAAAGTCAGGGTTTCTCCCCGACGGTTCTTATCAATGTTTGTTTCAGATAAAATATTTTCTATTTCTGCTTTAGCAATTGCTCCTTTAAAATAATTTGATAAAGAATTAATTAATCTTTTTCTTCTTTGTTGAAAAGAAGCTCTTATTATATTAAAAAATAGTTTTTCGTTCCCTACTTGTACTTGCGGTTTTCCATAGATATCTAATTTTATTATCATCGAACTTACTTTAGGCTGGGGGTAAAATACCGTAGAAGGGACAATATGCACTTTTTGGGGTTGAGAGTAATATTGGGCAACAAGGGATAATATACCGTAATTTTTACTCCCTGCTTGAGCCATCAATCTTTCCCCTACTTCTTTTTGCACCAGAAATACAGCTAACTTTAAAGATCGATTAAGCTCAAGAATTTGCCTTATTAAAGATAGAGAGATGTAGTAAGGAAGATTGCCCACTACTTTTTCAATTTTATCACCTTTTATCTTTTTCTGGTCAAAGAAATTAACCAGATCGAAATTCATAATATCTTCGAAAATAATCTCAATATTATTATGAGAGGAAAGGCTTTCACCTAAAAGGGGAGCTAATTTTTTATCTTTCTCAACAGAAATAACCTGTCTGGCCAAGGGGGATAATGCAGAAGTTAAAGTACCGATGCCTGTGCCAATTTCTAAAATGCAATCTTTTTGATTTAATTTTAGTGAATTAATAATTATTTGTAAGGTATTTTGATCTACTAAAAAATTCTGACCTAACCTTTTTTTGCATTTAAAATCGTATTTAGTAAGAAGTCTGGTAACTTCTGCAGGAGAAGTTAATTTTGGATTGCTCATTAGCTGTTCGCCTCCTACTCGCATTCAATTAACCCAATAATTAGTCGTTAAAATATAGTTAGCGTAGAGCGTGCAGCGTTTAGCGTATAGGATATTAGTTATCCAGTTTGCCAATAAGTTTTGTAATGTGTAACGTGTGACAAGTAACCTGTTTTTATAAACTTAAGAGCATAAACTCATTACTCATTACGGGCAGACACAAGGTCTGCCCCTACTAATTTTTCCTGTATTTTGACGTGATACTCGATACGCAATACGCGATACTAGTTTGGAGCCGGCGATCTGAGTTGAACAGACAACCTACGGATTACGATTCCGTTGCTCTTCCAATTGAGCTACGCCGGCATCATATCCTTTTTAAAAAAATGGTAGGCGGAACAGGACTTGAACCTGTGACCCCCTACATGTGAAGCAGGTGCTCTGCCAACTGAGCTATCCGCCCATTTTTTATAATAAATAAATTGGTGCCCCCAAGGGGATTTGAACCCCTGTCGCCGCCGTGAAAGGGCGGTGTCCTGTCCCCTAGACGATGGGGGCATTTTTCGATGGGCCGTGCAGGTTTCGAACCTGCGACCCTCTGATTAAGAGTCAGATGCTCTACCAACTGAGCTAACGGCCCTAAAAATATTTAAAATTAAAAAATTTTCGCCTTTAAATGTTACTATATTTTTTACTGCCTGTCAATTATAAATTGGTAGATAATTATTCTTCGGAAATTCGAGCTAAATTTTCAAATTTTGCATATTCTTTTACGAAGGCTAAATCTATTTGACCTGTAGGACCATTTCTCTGTTTACTAATAATTACCTCAGCAATGCCCTTCTTTTCTGTTTTTGTCTTATAATATTCCTCTCGATATAGAAAAACAACTAAATCAGCATCTTGCTCAATTGCCCCACTCTCTCTTAAATCAGAAAGACGGGGCCTTCTTTCAATCCTTTGTTCCAC
>JAKLPU010000115.1:0-4250 GCA_022013755.1 Candidatus Atribacteria bacterium
AACCGTCCCTCAAATGTAGGGGCACGATGAATCGTGCCCGTCTTTCTCTTTTTTTAAAAATATTTTTCACAAAAAAAAGGATTTTCTAAACTTTTATCGAATATTAAAATATAACAACAAAAATTCACCCTAATAAAAATTTCTCTAAGGAGGTAAAAATATGAATTCATTAATAAATTTTATTTCAATAGCAGGACCATTAATATTTGCTGCCTGCATATTTGCGCTAAAAAATATTACCATGGAAATGAAAATAGGGTTATGGATTATCTGCGCCCTAATAGTCATATTTGACCTATATTTAATAATAAAGGATAAAAAGAATAAAGAAGAAAAATCTAAAAGAGAAGAACTTTACAATCGTTTATACCAAAGGCAGGAATTATTCGACAGAAACTTACCGGGGACAGTAACCGATACTCTGGAAAGAAATCCTTTATTAAAAAATTCTTTTCTCTCAGGACAAAAATATGAGAAAGAATATAAATTTGAGGAAGCTATTAAAGCATATGAAAAATGCCTGCATGACTTAAGTATCCCCGAGGAAGATAAAATTGGTTTTAATATTCTTATTGGCAACTGTTATTATTTTTTATCTAAATTAAACCAGGCGGAAAAACATTTTAAAGAATCATTAAATATTTTAAAAAGAGTAGAAAATAAAATTGCGAAATTGCCAGCCAAATCAGCTGCCCTCGGCAACATAGGAAATATCTACCATAACTTAGGCAAACCAGATGAAGCATTAGAATATTATCAGCAAGCCTTAGAGATTAACAGAAAGCTCGGATATGAACAAGGTGTTGCCCAAAATCTTAACAACATAGGTACCCTGTACAATGAATTAGGTAAATATGATGAAGCATTGAAGTGTCAAGAAGAGGCCTTAGAGGTTAGCCAGAAATTCAAAGATGAACAAGCCATAGCTAATAGTCTGACCAATATTGGAATAATATATACTGATTCAGGAAAACACGAAGAAGCATTAAAACTTTTTCAGGAAGCATTAGAGATTAATGAAAAGAATAAATACCAGGAAGGAATAGCTAATGTCTTTAATAATATTGGTCTGGCCCACAGTAATTTAAAGGAAACTGATCAAGCCCTAAATTATTATCAAAAAGCACTAAAGATAAATAAAAAAATAGGATATAAAGAAGGTATAGCAACTAATCTGGGAAACATCGGTCTGATTTATATTACTTTAGGCAAGCCTGAAGAAGTACTAAAATATTATCAAGAGGCATTAGAGATATTTATACATATGGATGCTCAGCCGCGGATAGAAATATTATTAAAGCTAATTAAAATTATCGAGGAAGAAAAGAAGGAAAAATAAAAATATTTTTAGAATGGAGATAATAATATGTCATTAGGAGTAAACACTACCACCCCGGAAGGAATTGTTTTGGCTGCTGACAGCCGGCAGTCATATCGCAACCGAAAAGGGATGGCTCGCATCGGAAGCGATAATGCTTCCAAACTTTTTCAGTTAAACAAAAGGATGGGGGTAATTGTAACCGGACTGGCTTTTTTGCCAGAAGATGGCGTAATAAAAAGTGTCAGTAAATTTATCGAGCAGTTTAAAAGAGAGAGCGATATAGAAGGATTGAACGTGAGAGATGCGGCAGACAGATTGTACAGTCTTTTTGATATAAAATATGAATGGCAAAAGAGATTAGATGATACAGTAGAAAAGATTAATAATGACCTTAAGCGGCAAGGTTTCGAAGTGGTAGAAGTTAAGCAAGAAAATTATATGATTAAGTTCCAATTTAAAGACCTGCAGGGGAATTTGAAAAATGGAATCGGGGGAATCGATAGGATAACTCTTCTGGTAGCTGGTTTTAATAAAGATGGTTCTCACGAAGTCTATACCTGTATTATTCCCGGTGAGGTTCAGAAAAAACGAGATAGCAAAGAAAAAAACAAAGAATACGGAGCAAGCTGGATCGGTCAAAACGATGTGGTTTCCCGGATTGTTTTAGGATTTGATGGAAGAATCAACAATCTAAAGTTTGTTAATGAAGCAATGCAAAGTCTGGGGCAAGAAGAAATAAAAAAGCAGCTGGGAGGCTTACAATATGCTATCCAGTGGGGGACCATGACTCTGCAGGATGCCATAGATTTTTGTACTTTAATGGTTCAGACTACTTCAGCAATCCAGCGTTTTTCCGATGGCATAATAGCTAATCCGGGAGATATGCCCGGTGTTGGTGGCCCGGTAGATGTAGCAGTTATCACCGCAGATAAGGGCTTCGTCTGGGTCAGTAGAAAAAAACTAAAAGTCGAAGGAAAAGAAATCGATTTAGACTAAAAAACATTCTAAACTTTCCTTTCTCTCTAATACAATCTTTTATATTTTTCCTAATGTAGAGACACGGCGTTGCCGTGTCTATTTATTCTTTAATTCATTGAACCCGTCTTTTTTTTATCTTTTATTTCTTCCTAATGTAGAGGCACGATGAATCGTGCCCATCTTATCTATTTTTATTAAAATAACACATTTCTAAAAAAATTTGCTTTTATAAATTTATTTTGTTACAATAAATATCTAGGTTTCACAAAATATAATATTCTATCCTAATGTTACTAGTGTTGTGTCAAGTTAACAATATGGGGTAAAGTCGTTTAAGCTTTATCCTTGCATCTTCAGTAGTAAAGTGCCAGTCAACTTTGGCTTGATTGAAATTCCGCTTTTCTTGCCATGCCATAACCTCACTTGATAATATCTTTTTATCAGGAATTCTGCGTTTTAAACACTGACCATTTAGAATCCGTAGCTCAATCTCTGCTATATTGAGCCAACTGCCATGTTTTGGGGTGTAATGTATTTCAAGCCTATTTAATAACCGCCTGGCTTCTTGCGGTTCAAATGCCTCATATAATGAAGCACCGGTATGTGTATTTAGATTGTCCATGACCAAAATAATCTTTTGCACATCAGGATAACAAATATCCAAAAGCTTTTTTATCTGTATCGCCCAGTCAACTTTTGTACGTCTGTCTGTAACAGATACAAATCGTTTGCCACCAAATGGTTCGTAGAACATAAACAGACTACACACTCCATTACGTTCGTATTCGTAATCATAACGAGCTGGCTTACCTGGTTTAGCTTGCATTTGTAAACGTGTTTCTCTTATCAACTGCTTGCTTGTCTCATCCATACATACCACAGGTACATCTGGACTATATGGTCGCTTGTAAACTGTTAATACATCCTCCATTGCACATACAAAAGCAGCATTAGCTTTAGGTGGTATACACCATTGCTCCTTTAGCCAGGGTTTAATTTCGTTTTTTTTAAAGTCTGTCTGACTGTCTCATATGAGATACTTTGTACATAACCTAATTCAACCATCTCATCGGCTAGTAAACGAAGTGACCACCCACTTCGCCCTTTAGGTGGTTTATTGCATGAAAGGGCAATAAGATGTGCTTCAGCATCGCCATCAATTTTCTTGCGAGAAACTTTTTGGGTATATTTTTGCCGGTTTAATACCGCATCAAAACCTTCTTCAACCAGTTGCTTTCTAACTCTTTCAACTGTTTGTACTGTTACATCGAGCGCTTTGCTAATTTTTTCGTCTGGCCATCCAGGTCCCTCCTCTCCCTGGTCTGCTTTTAATAATATTCGCGCTCGTGTAAATAACTGGGCTGATCTTTTGCCTGATGATATAAATCGCTTCAGTATTTGGCTCTCTTTCTGTGACAAACTTACAATATATTTTTTCATGACGTTCCTCCTGACTTGTATCTTTATTACTGAATATGGCATAAGTCAGGAAGTAAGTCAAGTAAATTACCCAATATATTTATATTGACATGACACTAGTTTTAACTTTGTCAATTAGAGGTGAAGTATCGAAGCATACTTCAGAAAAGTTGAGAAAGGTAAACTATCCTAAAGGATAGGACGCAAAGTTATGGGCCTAAATCATTTTTAGTGACAGGACCGCCAGACTGCCAACTTTTTAACTAAATAAAGATTGGCAGTTTTTTATTTTCACTATTGTCCCTCATTTCTCTTATTCTTACATTTGTTAAGCAAAAAATCACTCAAGAAACCTTATCATCTACCTGCCAAAAAACTGTCTTTATAAAATTATTCCTAAAAACAATCGAAGCACTACATATAAATCTCTACTTTAAAATTTATCTTCAACCTGATAAAGAAAATCAAGATTCATTCATCATAGTATAAACAAATCACTTGAGCTTTATTTAATCTTAAAAAGGAGGCAATG
>JAKLPU010000116.1:0-2575 GCA_022013755.1 Candidatus Atribacteria bacterium
AGGCCTGTCCTATATAAAAATTAAAGAAGGAAAAGATTTTCAATCTTCCATAGCCAAGTTTCTTTCTCCCGAAGAGATAGAAAAAGTTAAACTTAAAACTAATGCTAACTCAGGAGATATTATCTTAATTGTTGCTGACCAAAAGGAAGTAGTTTATGAAGCATTAGGAAATTTAAGATTAAAATTAGCGAACGATTTAAACCTTATTAATCAGGATAAAAAAGAGTTTAATTTTCTCTGGGTTACAAATTTCCCTTTGTTAGAATATAATCCTGAGGAAAAAAGATATGAAGCAATTCATCATCCCTTTACAGCACCCCTGGATGAAGATATTAAATTATTAGATACTAATCCTCTAAAAGTACGTTCAAAAGCATATGATTTAGTACTTAATGGGAACGAAATTGGAGGAGGAAGTATCAGAATACACAATAACGACCTTCAAAAAATAATTTTTAAATTATTAGGGATAGATGATAAAAAAGCTGAGCAAAAATTTGGATTTTTATTGCAAGCATTAAAATATGGAGCACCGCCTCATGGGGGGATTGCCTTTGGTTTGGATAGGTTGGCTATGCTTTTAGCCGGAGCTTCCTCAATCAGAGAAGTAATTGCCTTTCCCAAGACCCAAAAGGCAGCCTGTCTGTTAACTGATGCTCCATCTGAAGTAGAGCAAAAACAATTAAAGGAGCTGCATATAAAATTAGATTTACCGCAGTGAGCACGAGATAGCATTATTAACTAAAAAGTTAAAGCTAAAAACGAAAAACCATAATTCAAAACTAAAAACTTTTCTCTCTTAATTTTGAATTTTAAGTTATGGTTTTGCGCTTTGCGCTTTTAATTTTTCGCTTTCTTACTATACGCTAAACGCTGTACGCTATCCGCTATACTCGATACTATATACTCGATACTGTTTTGGATATGTTAGTTAAATTTCAAAAGTGGACTATTTAAGAATCAAAACTGGACTAAATTAAACTCAATATTTCTCTTAGTTACACTTTAAAAGTGGGCCATCTTTAGAGAGTAAAAATATATTATTTTTTTACTCTCTAAAGATGTAAATAAATTATTAGTTAAAAGTTAAAACTGGACTAAATTTAAATCAGAATTTTTAACCTTTTGACTACCTAAAAAATTATCTCTATACCAGAATCTTACTTCAGATACGCCGGATTCTCTATCTGGTATTATACGAAGCTGTATTTTATCGTGCAGTGGTGCACCAGGCACTTTTAATTCTAAATTATTTATAGAAACTTTGCGATAAGAATCTACTGTTCTCTCTACTCTTAAACAGAAGATATCCTTGCTTGATAAAAATGGTGGCCTTATCGTAAATTCTCTAAAGAGAGATCTTTTCTCTCTTAATGCTCTTTGAAATCTGATATAAGGAATCTCCCCGGTGGTAGAATGAACTATTCTGAAATTGTATCTTTGGAGAAGGTTATTCAAGATTAATTGGCCCTCTGGAATAACCCTAACATTCTCTCTATAACAGGTCCTGACCAATCTGTCCTGAATCCACCTATAGGGTCTTTCAATCTTACCCTTGGCCTGTGGAGAAAGCGCATAGGTTACCTTTACCCCACAGTCATCCAAAACCTGTTTCCATTGCGGATTAGCCTCATCAGTAAGCTTGTAATGGTTTCGCCAGAAACTGTCTCTTCCCTGTACAAAGCGAAAGATAGAATGACTATCTACATAATAGGCCAGAGGGAATCCATATTTTAATAAAACTGCCTCTAAAGCCAGGATATGTTCCCAGGTGGTCTCTCTTTCTACCAGGACAGCATACAAGATCAACCTGCTATAATCATCTATTGAGGTAATCAGGTACCATTTTCCAGCAGCATAAGGGGCAAACAGGTGATGAGAGCAATCATGTTGAATCAGTTCTCCCGGGTAATTAGTTATTACCTCTCTATCATGAGCTTTCCCCTTTGGCCTTAAAAAATAAAAATTATTTCTTTTGGCCCGGTCGATGATGGTAGGCAGGGATACCTTCTGATTATATTTTTGTTCTAAAAGATCTTTGATGTAACTGTAGTTATACCACTTAATCGGTATATCTTTATTCTTGATTAAATCTTTTTCTATCTTTAGTTCTTTTACAATATTTTTCTCGATATCTGGATTTATTTTTCGATTAATTGTTTTTCTTTCATACTGGATAGAAAAGCTATCTGGATCTTTGCGGTATTTTGCTAGTAACTCAAAGAATCTACTTCTCTTGATTCTAAGAATTTGCAAGATATAATTAAGTTTGATTTCTCCTTTCGAATATTTTTCAAAAAGTAATTTAACCTGACCATCGGTAAAGTTTTTGTGTAATTGTTTGGACATAATTTAGAACCTCTTTTCTCTTTAGAATTTAGTTCTAAATTATACCTTTTTACTGTTTTTGGGTAGTCCACTTTTGAATTTTAAATCATTAAAAAACAGTCCGGTTTTGATTTTTAAATGACAAATTAAATAAAAAATATTGACTGAACATGATTTTTTAAGTATAATTACATGGAAATATTCCTCGGTAGCTCAACGGTGGAGCATCCGGCTGTTAACCGGAGGG
>JAKLPU010000117.1:0-13906 GCA_022013755.1 Candidatus Atribacteria bacterium
CTTTTAAAGGCAGGGTTCAAAACTTCTCAAATTGGTGCTTATCTTTTAATCGGGTTACCCGGACAGAATTTACAGGAAATTGTTGATTCTATCCGTTTTGTGATAGATTGTGGGGCTCATCCGCGTTTGGCTAAGTTTTCTGCTATCCCGGGCACCAAAATCTGGAGCGAAGCCAAATCCCATTTTAATTTGAAAGGAGGCATTGATCCTTTGTTTCATAATGATGCACTTTTACCTTATTTATCACCGGATATTACCATTAAAGCCTACCAGCAGATGAAATCAATAGCAAAATATAAAATAATATAAACCAAATGTGTTATAATTGAAATAAAATATACTATAGATTTTCGAATATAATAATTGGAGGTGATTTGAGAAAGATAGCTTATCCCCAGGTTGTAAAAGTTAACAATGGTAAGAAAAAAAAGTGAATAAAAATAGCATACATAGATTAGTGGATGTAGATATTTTATAAAGCATTCAATATTATAAGGAGGAGAAACAAATGGCACTATTAAAAGTCTCATCTAAGTCGAATCCTAAAGCAGTAGCCGGTGCTTTATCAGGAGTAATAAGGGAAGAAGGAAAAGCAGAATTACAAGCCATAGGAGCAGGAGCAGTAAATCAGGCAGTTAAGGCGATTGCTATTGCTCGAGGTTTTACCGCAACCAGTGGAGTTAATTTAGTCTGTATACCAGCTTTTGTAGATGTAGAAATTGAAGGAGAAGAAAGGACCGCTATTAAATTTTTAGTTATGCCCGGATAAAAGATTGTATTATCAATATCACTCCAGGTGAAAAGTAACAGGAAGAATTAGAAGTTATTAAAAATAGGGGGTTAGCTTAGAATGCAATTTATAGCTAAAGTGATTTTACAGAAAAGAAGATTTCAAAAATATTAGAGTAAAGGGGGGAGTTAAGATTAGTATGGACAAAAATAAGGAGAAAAAAGAAAAAACAGAGGATGTAGCAACCCAGGAAACCGAAAAAATAGCTGGGGAAATAAAGAAAGAAGAGAAAAAAGAAGAAAAAATTAAGGCCAAAGAAATTTTGGGAGAAGTTAATATCGTACCCGAGGTAATAGCAACCATAATTAGCAGAACAGTAATCGGCATACCCGGAGTAGCCGGATTAGCTACTCGTGCCAAAGGGGGGATAGGAACTTTATTGGGGACCAAAGAATTAGAAAAAGGGATTAATGTTGACCTTAGAGAAAATAAAGAAGTTTCTACCTCTATTTCGGTTATTTTAGAGTATGGTTCCATAATAATTGATGTAGCTAAAGAGATCCAGAAGAAGGTAAAAGAGGAATTAGAAACCAAAACCGGGCTTAAGGTTACCGGGATAAATGTGAACATTCAGGGTGTGCATGTAGAAGAAAAGAAGTAGTTAGTATATCAAAGGAATAGGCCTATCAGGTTTTAAAAAATTACCTGAATAGGCCTATTTACACTTAACTTGTTAATATAATCAAAATATTTTCTTATTTTGCTTTCTCTTTTAATTCCTTGCCTGCTTTAAAGAATGGTACATTTAAAGCTTTTACTTGGATTTTTTCGCCAGTACGTGGATTTCTTGCCATTCTAGCGGCTCTTTTTCTGGTACCAAAAGTTCCGAATCCTACTAATCTAACTGCGTCGCCCTTGGCTAAGCAACCAGTAATAGTTTCGAATACACATTCGACAGCTTTTTTAGCTTCCCGTTTGGTAACACCGATTTCATTTGCTACATTATCGATTAATTCGCCTTTGTTCACTATTTACACCTCCTTTCATTTTCGAAAATATCCTAAAAATAAACAAAATACAAGTATTTCTAAGCATTTCATGACTACTACTTATATATTATACGACAAGCGTTTTAAAAATCCTTCTTTTTTTAGAAATTATTTTTAATTTTTTAAGAAAAAACAGTGTTTTCAAGCATTTTTTAATAAATTAAATCCAAATTGTCAGCTAGGAAATAGATTTATGATATATAAAATAGGAACATGTTGAGTAATTATAAAAGAAATTGCTATATATTGCAAGTGTTTTAACTTTTACACCAAATAATATCGAGAGGTTGAGCGATATTTAGTGCAGGGGTACAGGTTAGTTTAAGAAATTTACGGTTAACTGAAAATTAAATTTAATAAGGGAATGAAAAAGTTTTCGAAAATAGAGAAAATAGGGTAAATGGTATAGCTCGTTTCACATCTTGATTTCCGCTAAGCTTTTCAAATTTTTATTCCTACTTTAAAGATTAAGAAAATTCCCAGGAAATATACTAAAAAAATTAACCAGGCCGCTATCTCTAAACTAAATACCGTTCTTTTAGGTTTATATACCACACTGGCAATAACAATGCTGGTGAGAATTATAGCCATTAAAGCACTAATAATATGCTGGGGTGAGACTACACTTAAAATAGGTGGACCATCATAGAATATGTCTGAGAAGAAAGGTATGGTCATATTAAGAATATTTGCTCCCAGGACAATACCTACCGCAAGGTCATAAGCCTTTATTCTAATAGCCGCAAGGGCGGTAACTAATTCTGGTAAAGAAGTAACGATAGCTAACATTACAGTGCCCATAAAAGTTGTTCCCCATCCGGTAAGGTCAGCTAAACTATTGGTTACTTGAGCTAACTTCATGGCAGTAAAGATTATTATTATAGCTGCTATTAAAAATTTGATGTTGGTCAAGGGCAAAGAATAGGCAGCATAATTTTTTTCAAGGACTCCCAGGACATCATCAGGTTTAGTTTTTTTACTATATTTGAATATTACTACAATACCTGAAAAATACAGAATGATTAAAATTAGGGAGTCTATGCCAACTCCCATAAAGAGAAACGATGGTTTTAATAACATACTCAAGGCAGCAATTGCACATAGAAATATTCCTAAAATGGCAGTTAGGATTTGGCCGGGAGATACTTCTCTAAGAAGCGGACCAGGTCCATGAGCAAAGTCTGCTATGGCAATAATTGTTAGATTAAACATAATACTGCCGAAGATGTTTCCAATAGCTAAATTGGGAGCATTGATCCAGGCGGCACCGGAACTTGAAGTGATTTCAGGAAGAGAGGTAACTAGTGGGATTAATGCAGCTCCAATCCAGACCCTTCCTAATCCGGTCTTTTCAGCAATTATATCTCCATAGCGGGTCAGTTTAGTTCCGGTAAAAATGATTATTAGTGCGCAAATTAAAAATAAGAGCCATAAGTTGAGCAAATTTATTACATTCCTCCTGAAGCTAAAAGTATTTTATTTTTACAAAATTTATTTAATTTATATAATGCAATAATAAAATATCTATATATTTTAGAAAATTATAACACTTCTTTAAAGGGTAATCAATTGATTTTCGTATCTCGGTATTTAGTTAGCTCGTTAGTTGGTTATCTGGTTGTTTGGTTAAAGAATTAATATCGGTCCAGTGTAGAGGCACGGCGTGCCGTGTCTTCTTGTACTAAATAATTAACAGTTTAAAATAGTAAAAAGGTAAAAATTTGAAAAAAATTAAAATTTATGCAGGAATTTTATATTTTTTGTAGAATATAATATATAGAGAAAAAGAAAAATCTAAAATTAAAAATAAAATAGGTTAAAATGCAAAAAAAAGAGGGATAAAAATGATCAGGGTAAAAATTTCCGGTGTAGCAATTGACCCGGTGACAAAAGGTTTTGTGGTAATTTTAAAAGATGAAACTGAAAAAAGGTGGCTTCCTATCTGGGTAGGGCATTATGAAGCGAAAATGATTTCTTTAGCTTTGGAAAAAGTAAAACCAGTAAGACCTTTAGCCCATGATTTAGTGAAAAATATTTTAGATTCCCTTGGCGTAGTTGTAACAAGAGTAGTAATTTGCGATATTAAGGATAATACTTATTTTGCTTCAGTTAGATTAAAAATAAATCAAACGGAAAAAGAAATTGATGCCAGACCGAGTGACGCTATTGCCTTAGCTCTGAGGGCAGGTGCTCCTATTTACGTAACTGAAGAAGTATTAAATAAGGCTTCCACAGAGAAAATTACCTTGGAGAATGAAAAAGAAATAAAACTTGCCGAATTACAACAAAAGATGGAGAAAGCAATAGAGGTAGAAAATTACGAGGAAGCCGCTAAATTACGGGATAAAATCAGGAGCTTAGAAAAGAAATAAAACAAAAAACATCAAATTAATTAAGGGTGGAAGAATATTTTAATAAAAATAAATTAAGTAAAAGTATATCAATTTTAAGAGAAAGGCGAAAATAAATAGATTATGAGAAAGGTAATGATAGATTCAGAAATTTTTACTCGATTTCCTGATTTCAAAAGGGGGATTATAATTGTTAAAGATATAGAAAATGCATTTGGCAATAAAAGAATAAAGAAACCTTTAAATGCAGAGATTGAAAAGAGGATGAAGGAAGATTTAATTGAACATCCTTTTGTAAAAGCCTGGGATGAAGCGCACTTAAAATTTGATTCTGATCCGCACAAGTTTCCACCCTCAATAAAAGCACTTTTAAAAAGAATTAAAAAGGGCGGAGGATTTCCTTTTATCAACTCAGTAGTAGCCTTATTTAATTATATTTCTATAAAATATCTTATCCCTTGTGGCGGAGATGATGTCAGTAAAATTGAGGGAAATTTACACCTTGGTTTTGCCAAGGGTGATGAATGGTTTGTTGCTTTGGGCAGTGAAGAGAAAGAGAATCCTCAAGCAGGAGAGGTAATTTATTTTGATGATAAAACTTTGAAGGTAATGTGTAGGAGATGGAATTGGCGAAATGGTGATTTTAGTAAAATTACTGAAAATACCAAAAAAATGATTATTAATATTGATGGAATCGGGGTAGTCCCTCAATCAATGATAGAGGAAGCAAGAGATGAATTGGCAAAATTACTAATCGAGCATTGCAAGGCAGAGTTAAGTATAAGCTTAATGAATCTGGATAATAGAGAGATTGAAATAGATTTTTAAATTGTGTCAGGGGATACACTACTTCGACACAGCAAGAAGGGAGTAATAATAAGATAAGATATGAAAAAAGAGAGAAAATTTTATCGTGATAGTTTAAGAGAGTTAAAACCTTACGATCCTCATGAAGTACCCTATAAGATAAAACTAAATGCTAATGAAAATCCCTATGGTTTACCAGAAGAAATTATTGAAGAATTATTAAGGAAAGCTAAAAATTTAGAATATTCTCGTTACCCTAACGCAAATTCTGTGAAGTTAAGTGAGATGGTTTCTTCTTTCTGGGGTTTAAATAGGGATAATATAGTTATAGGAAATGGCTCTGATGAACTTATTGATTATTTAATCAAGGCTTTTTCCGAAAAGGGGAGAAGAATTATTACCACCGCACCCTCTTTTGCCATGTATAAAATTTATTCAATGATTAACGGATCTAATTTTGTACAAATTCCTTTAAATCAGCGCAATTTTAGTTTAAATGAAGATAAGGTTTTAGAGGAGGCAAAAAAAGAAGATTCTTCTATAGTTTTTATAGCTTATCCCAATGCTCCTACCGGAAATTATTTTACTGAGGATAAGATGATAAAAATAATAGAAGAATCAGGTTGTCTGGTGGTAGTGGACGAAGCTTACTATGAGTTTGGGGAAAAGACTTTTGTATCCCTTATTTCTCAATACGATAATTTAGTTATTCTTAGAACATTTTCCAAAGCTTACAGTATAGCCAGTTTACGGGTGGGATATTTACTTTCTAATCCTGAAATCATCAATGAAGTGAGAAAAGTAAAAAGCCCCTTTAATGTCAATACTTTTTCCCAACTTGCTGCTCAGGTAGTTTTTGAAAATAAAGAAATTTTAAAAGATAACATAAAGAAGATTATTAAAGAACGCGAAAGATTAACAGACAGAATAAATAAACTTCCACCCTTCAAAGCTCATCCTTCACGGACTAACTTTGTTCTGGTTGAGGTGGGCTCTAAAGAAAATTCAGATTTAGTTTATGATAATTTAGTAAAACAAGGAATTTTAGTCCAAACAGTTTCTGATCCGATTTTCTCAACCTCCAGATATTTTTTACGTATAACTGTGGGGAATAGAGAGGAGAATGATATTTTGATTAAAGGTTTAGAAAATGTGTCAAAGAACAACCGTCCCCTGACATGATTGTAAAGGAGTGATAGAGATGATGAAATTTGATAAATTTACTATCAAAGCTCAGGAAGCAATTGGTGAAGCACAACAAATTGCTACTAGCTATAACCATCAAGAGATAAAAAGCGAACATCTTTTATTCGCTTTAATTAATCAGAAAGACGGAGTTATTCCTTCAATATTGCAGAAGTTAGAAGTTAATTCTGAAGAACTTAAAGTAAAATTAGAAAGATTATTAGAAAAAATTCCTCAAGTCTATGGAGGCGGTGGAGGGCAACAATATATCGGAAATGAACTTAACGAAATATTAAATACGGCTCAACAGGAAGCTCAAAAAGTAAAAGATGAATATGTAAGCACGGAACATTTATTTATTGCTTTGGTTGAAGCAGAAGGAACCAGGGTTATTGATTTATTAAAAGAAGAAGGTATTAACAAAGATAAAATTTATCAGGCCTTGGTAAATATTCGAGGGAGCCAAAGAGTGACTGATCAAAACCCGGAAGAGAAATATCAGGCCTTAGAACGTTATTCTCGTGATTTAACAGAGTTAGCCAGCAGAGGAAAACTCGATCCGGTAATTGGGCGGGACGAAGAGATAAGAAAAGTTATGCAAATTCTCTCCCGTCGTACCAAGAATAACCCTATGCTAATAGGTGAACCTGGAGTAGGGAAAACTGCCATTGCTGAAGGTCTATCTCAAAGAATTGTACGGGGAGATGTTCCGGAAGGATTAAAGGATAAGAGAATAATAGTCTTGGATATAAGTTCTATGGTAGCAGGTGCAAAATATAGAGGGGAATTTGAAGATCGTCTAAAAGCAGTTTTAAAGGAGGTTCAGGAATCTGAAGGGGAAATAATTGTTTTTATAGATGAAATTCATACTTTAGTAGGAGCGGGAGCAGCCGAAGGTGCCATAGATGCTTCCAATATGTTAAAGCCAGCTTTAGCCCGGGGAGAATTACACTGTATCGGGGCGACTACTTTAAGAGAATACAAAAAATATATCGAAAAAGATGCAGCTTTAGAGCGGCGTTTTCAGCCTATTCTCATTAAAGAACCCTCAGTAGAAGATACTATTGCTATTTTAAGAGGTTTAAAAGAAAGATACGAAGTGCATCATGGGGTAAAAATTAAAGATTCGGCGTTAATTGCAGCAGCTATCTTATCTGATCGTTACATTTCAGATAGATTTTTACCTGACAAAGCTATCGATTTAGTTGATGAGTCAGCTGCCAGCCTAAGAATAGAGATTGATAGTATGCCTGTTGAAATAGATGAAGTGGAGAGAAAAATTATTCAATTAGAGATAGAAAAACAAGCTTTAAAAAAAGAGAAAGATGTCAGCTCTCAAGAACGTTTAAAAAAGATAGAGCGGGAACTAAGTTCCCTTAAAGAAAAAAGGGATAGCATGAAATTGCATTGGAATAATGAAAAAGAATATATTCAAAAAATTCATGAGATAAAAAGTAATATTGAAAAATCTAAATTAGAAGCCGAAAAAACAGAAAGAGAAGGGAACCTTAATCGAGTTGCCGAGTTAAGATATGGAGTATTACCTCAGCTTCAAAAAAAATTGGAGGAAGAGAATAAAAAGTTGGCTTCTTTGCAAAAAGAAACCAAGATGCTTAAAGAAGAAGTGGATGAAGAGGATATTGCAGAAGTTGTCTCTAAATGGACTGGTATCCCTGTTGGCCGACTTATGGAAGGCGAAGCGAATAAATTAGTCAGGATGGAAGAAGAGCTTACACAAAGGGTAGTTGGACAAGATGAGGCGATTAGATTAATTTCTAATGCTATCAGAAGATCTCGAGTGGGGATAGCTGACCCCAATAGACCGGTAGGGTCATTTATTTTTATGGGACCCACAGGAGTAGGAAAAACCGAGCTTGCTCGAAGTTTGGCCGATTTTTTATTTAATGATGAAAACACCTTGGTGCGTATTGATATGTCTGAATATATGGAGAGACACAGTGTGGCCCGGTTAATCGGGGCCCCACCAGGCTATGTAGGATATGAAGAAGGTGGTCAACTCACTGAAATTGTCAGACGCAAACCTTATTCAGTTATTCTCTTTGATGAAATTGAGAAGGCCCATCCCGATGTTTTTAATGTTTTGTTACAGATTTTAGATGATGGCCGCCTAACTGACGGGCAGGGCAGGGTAGTTAATTTTAAAAATTCTATTTTGATTATGACTTCGAATATTGGAAGTCGGTGGATTTACGAAATGAATGAGGAAAATAGAGAATCTGTCATGCAGAAAGTAAACGATTCTCTTCGTGAGCACTTTAAGCCAGAATTTTTAAATAGAATTGATGAGATAATTATCTTTAACAATTTAGATAAAGAACAGATTATTAAAATTGTGGATATTCAGTTGAATATTCTAAAGGAGAGATTGCAGGGTAAGAAGATTGGTTTGAAAGTGACTACAAAAGCAAAGGAATTTTTAGCTGAAAAAGGGTATGACCCCCATTATGGTGCTCGACCTTTAAAGAGAACCATTCAAAGATACATTCAAGACCCCTTAGCTTCGCAGATTCTGGAAGGAGTTTTTAAAGAGGGGGATAAATTAGAAGCTGATTTGGATGAAACAAATGAGAAAGTAGTTTTTAAGAAAATGTAAATTTGATATTAGTTAGTTAGTTATTTGGTTACCTGGTTAGTTAGTTATATAGTGAAAACCACAAAACGCAAAACTTATGATAAAAAAGGAATAGAGATACCCTTCCCCAGACAGGTAGTCTATCTAAGAAGAGAGAAAAAATAAAGACAAATGAATCTAATTCCAATTTTCAAATAGATTTCCACATAAAACCAAAGGTTCTTTCAATATGGAAGATAAGCAAATTTATTTTAAAATTATGGCACAATAATCTTTTGAAAAATTTAGTCTAAAAATACATTTTTTATCTTCTCAAGGAATATTAATATAATTAACCTCTATATTAGAAACTCCACAATCAATCTCTATCTCTGTTTTAAATTCTGAGTAATCATAATTATTAGAAATATACCTACCATCTTTTTTAATGAAGTCATCAATGTCAAGGTCTTTTACAGCAATTCCCGAATCAATATTCACTGTTGCTCCCACATTTTTAGGTATGGCAATTTCAATATTAGATACTCCGGAATCTATAATCATTTTAGAATCGTATTGAGGTATAATTAAGTTAATATTGCTTGCTCCACTTTTAATATATAGTGTTTCTATTTTAAAACCTGATAAGTTACAATCTGTATCAATAGCGCCTGTTTTAATAGATAAATTATATATTATTTTATTATTTAATTTTAACTGCCAGTTATTTTTAATATTATTAGAAATCCTTTTTTTGGTTATCGGCGAATGGTAGATAAGTATGTCGGCCTCTTTTTCGGTATGGGAGAATTTCTCAAAAGGTTCAAATTCTTTATATCGATATTGAGAAATGCATTCGTAAAGTAGTGGGGTAGATTCGCCCAGGGTAAGTTTCCCTACATCAAGATTTAATTCAATTGAAGCTCTTTCGATTTCAGGATACTCCTTTGTTTCTAAAACTTCTTCAGTTTCAAGGGTTGTTTCGGTATCCGGAGCTGTTTCGATTTCTGGGGTTATTTCAGTTTCTAAAGCCACTTCAGTTTCAGGAACTTTTTCAACTTCTATCACTATTTCGCGGCTTAGAGTTTTTATTTCCCTTACTATTTCTCCTTCAAAACTAATTCCCATATAACTTGCTCCCACTCCTGCAATAATTCCTAGAGATAAAATTAGTGGTCCTATAAAGGAAAGACTCTTTCCTCTATAGATTAAAGATAAACCTAAACTTATTACGAGTAGGGGCCAGAGTTTGAATAAATTTGACCATACAGACCAATCTAATATTTCCAAAGTATTTGCCAAGAGGATTATTCCTATAAGTAAAAAAGTTAATCCTTCAATTAGTTTATTTGCTTTCATTTTTTTCACCTCAATTTATTTTAATAGTCGTTATTATTAGTTAGCTAATTAGTTGGTTATTTCGTTACCTGGTTAGTATAGGATTTAGTATTAAACTAGTTAACCAAGTAACCAAATGCGAGATACTATCTTATTCCTTTTTAGTAAGACTAGACCAGGAGTTAGCAATTAAAAGGTCAATTAATCTTTGTTGATCAGAAAAATATTCGGGGTTTAGACTTAAGGCAATTTCTCCTTCTCTTACAGCATTTTCGTAATCTTGGCTACGGTAATAAGATAAGCCTAATTTATAATGTGCCTCTGAGAGGATATAATTTGAATCTGCTAACTGAAGAGCCAGTTCATAGTTTTGATAAGCCCTTTGGAGTTCTCCCGCGTTATAATGCATATCGCCTATTTCAATAAAGGCTTGGGCAAAATTATCAAAAGTAAAATCTTTGATGTATAATGGGTAAAATTTTTGGGATAATACCTTTTCCATGATAGCCTGTTCGTATTCTTTGCCTTTTAGATTAATAAGTCCTAATCGGTAATATGCTATAGCTATTGACCGTTTATCCTCGCTAAATTGTGTCGCTTTAGTATAGGCAAATACAGCTTGTTCAATATTTCCCACACTACTATAGTAATCACCCAAATTTAAATAACCAGCAGCACTTTCCTGGTAAGCTAAAAAATTGTCCAGGATATAAGGACTGGGTTTAAGCTTACCCAATTTTATATATGTTTCCGTTGCTTGAATAAATTGGTCATTATCCTGGTAGAGTTGAGCTAATTCGGAAATAAGCTTGTCATTTTGAGGAATAAGTTCAACAACTTTTTCGTATTCTTTTATTGCCAAATCATACTCGAGCGTATCTTTATATATCATTCCCTTTATAAAATAGGCAAAGGCATTATTAGGGTCCTCGGTAATAATTTGAGATAGATTGGTAAGCGCTGATTCTCTTTCTCCCATTTTATACAAAGCATAACTCTGATTTATCCTGGCCAATATATTTGTTTGATCTAAGCCCAAAGCTTTTTCGTATTCTTTTTCCGCAGGTTCATATAGGTCTACCGAACAATAAAAGTTTCCCATATTGATGAAAGCGAAGATATCAGGTTTCATGGTTTTTCCTTCTATAATTTCCTGTAATAATTTTTCTGTTTCAATGCTGGCAGAGACAGTGGTAGTAAAAAGGGCTAATAAAATGGTTAAAAAGATTACAAAACTTAGTTTTAAATTTTTTCTATACATGTCTACCATCCTTTCTTTTCTTTTTTAGTATTTTATAATTTTACGGATAAAATCGAAGAAATTTATTAAAAGAATTTATGCTTAATATTTATATATTCAACATTATTTTCAAAAATCCTCTTTTTTAATTAAATTTTTTTTAATTTATTTTTATTATATCACTTCTGAACAGAATTCTTTTAATTTTTCAATGAAAACTTTTAAGTAATTTTCACTTTTTATAACCATAAAATCTTTCACCTTTTTAGCTCTTTAATTTTTTAGTTAAAGAATTAAAGAGCTTTTTTATTTTATATTATATATATTCTATATTTTTAAAGCAAATTCCTCTTTTTTAGTAAAGTATTTTACAAATTTGCCAGTTACCCAATTTACCTATTTCATCCATTCGTAGGACAGGGGTCTCGCGCCTGTTAGTGTAAACTTTCTCAGAATATCGTAGAGAAAACCATGGGTATTTTGGGGAAAAACATTAATATTATCGATGAGAATGGCTTTAAAAATGAGGGTATATCAAGGATGTAATAAGTTTAAATAATCTTAAGTTGTGCTAACTGCTATTAAATTTATTCTACAGACACAGACAAAAGTGATTTAAAATTTGCAATTTATTTGGTATTACATTAATATAAATTAGTTATTTCAGGTGAAACAAAAATTAAATCCGGAGACACATTCTTTATTAATTTTAAGCAGGAAAAGATATTATTTTTTTACTATGAAAGTCAGGCGGAGATATAAAATTATTATACAAAGGAAGGAAAGTATGAATATAGCATTATGTCATTATCGGGTTGGCGAAACTGATGGAGTTTCCCTGGAGATGGACAAATGTAAAAAGGTTTTAGAAAATATGGGGCATAAAGTATATTTTGTTGCCGGCAGTACAGGTACCTCTGATGGTTATATTATACCGGAAATGAATTATAGATTTAAAGAGGATTTAAAAATCGGAAGGAATGCTTACTTAAAATTAAAAGACTATCAGGATGAGGATGAATTAATAGGGGCTATAAGAAAGCAAGCTTTGAAAATTGAAGAAGGTTTGAAAAAAATCTTAATAGAAAATAAGATAGATTTGATTATTCCCAATAATATTTTTTCAATCGGTAGAAGTATCCCTACTGCTATGGCGCTTGCTAATGTCATTAAGGAATTAGGCATTAGATGTATCGGACACCATCATGATTTTCACTGGGAAAGAGATAATTTTTCTCAACCAACGTGCAATTTCGTTCGCAAGGCTCTGGAGGGATACTATCCCCCAAAAGATGATTTGATCTCACATGTAGTCATTAATAGTATTGCCCAAAAAGAATTAAAAGCGAGAAGAAATCTGGATTCTATTATTATACCTAATGTATTTGATTTTAATGAAAAGTTATGGGATGTTGATGATTACAATATAGATTTTAGAGAAAAATTGGGCATTAAAGATAATGATATTCTTATGCTGCAGGCAACCAGGGTAACAAATAGAAAAGCAATCGAACTGGCCATAGATGTAGTTGGGGAGACGCAGAAAGAGGAGAACAGGAAAATACTTGAAGAAGCAAAATTATATAATGGGAAAAGTTTTAAAGAGGATAGCAGGATCGTACTCGTTTTAGCGGGAATGATAGAGGCTGCAGATGATTATGTTGAGAGGCTTAAAACCAGGGCTAAAGAAAGCAATGTAGAATTGCTGTTTGTCAATAATCTGGTTGAACATTCAAGGTGTGTTAGAAATAATAATAAGGTATATTCCTTATGGGATACGTATGTTTTTGCAGATATAGTAACCTATCCGAGCATTCAGGAGGGATGGGGAAATCAGTTTTTGGAAGGTTTGTTTGCCAAAAAACCGATGTTAGTATTCGAGTACGATGTTTACAAAGAAGATATCAAAAGAAAAGGATTTAAGGTTATTTCTTTGGGAGATAGATATGAGCTTGATGAATACGGTCTGGCAAAAGTGGATAAAAAAATAATAAAGCGTGCTGCCGGAGAATGTATAAAATTACTTATAGATAAAGATTACAGAGAAAAGATGGTTGAAGAAAATTTCCAATTGGGAAGGGAATTTTTTTCCCTTAAAAGCTTAAAAGAAAAATTAAAAATGATTATATAGTGATTTTGTGGTATTTTTATCTCTATTCAATTCTCCCCAACTCTACTTTTACTCCCGCTAATTCTTTCTGTACTTCTGCAAAACGCAGAGAATAGTACTCCCGGTTCTGCTGATTTAGAGTGGTGATAGTATTGTGTATCTCTTTGGTATTTTCCAGGACTTGCCGATATCCCTCTTTTTGGGCTGTCACGATTTCCTGCATAAATCTGTCGATACGAAAGATTAAGAGTATCGATAAGGCGATAGGAAAGCCCTGGTTAGCGATGATTTCAGTTAAATTGTGTATATCCATATTTTCCTCCTTTCTCAAAAAGTTAACCAAAGGTGCCAGGCACCTTTGGTTAACTTTTCTTATTCCCTCCATCTGGTTCTTTTGGTAGGCCGGATGTCCAGATGCAAAAAGTTCTTCTTCTCATAGAATCCGATCCCGGCAAAATCTATCTCTTCAGCATAACCTAAAAGTTCGATCAGATTGATATCTTTTACCTTGATATCTGCTGCCA
>JAKLPU010000118.1:0-3087 GCA_022013755.1 Candidatus Atribacteria bacterium
GAGACGCCTGTCCTACGGTTTATGTAGATTTATCTGCAAAAACTTCATCAAAAAATATATCCTTGCTCAACATTTTTTGCCATTCTCTATGTCGTTTTACACTTTCAATCCTTTTACTTTTTGGTATTGTGATAAATCTAATGGCTTCTACTGGTCCCAATTCCTTTATAAGCACCTGCATCGCTTTTTTAATTACCTTCTCTTCCTCCATATATTTTACAATTCTCATTTTAATCCCTCCTTCTCGCAAAAGATAACCGGATTACCGCACCATATATTTACTTTATAATTCAAACACTTTTTAATAAGCCGATCATCACAACTTATAAAAGGTGTCCCCGATTTCTCTGCAAAAGCAAAAATAGAACACAGGGGACGGTTCTCTGTATCATTTTTATATAATCTCTTCCTTGGTCATTTTGCTGTTAGTCAATCGTTACCCCTTCTTTCATTACTTCTTTTATAAAGGGATTATTTTTCCTCATCTCTCTAAACTCTTCTTTGGTATAACAAAAAGGTTCCAGGGGTAAATCGGTTAAATTTAGAATACCTACACTTCTCTTATGAAACTTCTCTTTAAAATCACCTACTATTAGCAAATCGATATCACTGCCTTCATTTAAATCACCTCGTACATAAGAGCCAAATACAATTATTTTAGTTATGCTGTATTTTTTTTGGAGTATTTGGGCCAATTCCTTTAATTTATAATCTATTTCTTTATAAATTTCTTTACCTCTTCTAATATCAACTCGGCATAGTTGAGGCATTCTTCGGCATCCTCTCTTTCATAGTATTCAAAAGGAGTTAAATCTCCGGCAATACCATTAGGGTATCTGCTGGAAATATAAACACTATCCAAAAACTTCGCTTCTCTTTTAAATCTTTTAAATCCATTCTCCAAGTCTCCAGTTTCTCTTATTAATTCAAATATGGAATGGGTCAATATCTTTCTAAATCCCTTCCCATATAAAAATGATTTTAACGCCTTTTCCGCACTCTGCTGGGCTTGAAAACAGGACCATTCATAATCACCTGCTTTTAAACTATTTTTTGCACTACTTAAATCTTTATCTGCCTGCCTTATCCATCTTAAGGCTTCTTTTAAATTTGCATTCATTTAATTATTCCCTCTATTTATATTTATAATAATGTTCAGGATGTGAACTTAAGAAAATTATACTGTAAAAGAATTGTGATGTCAAATTTTGCTTGTGCGTTGTCCAGTTTACCGGTCTTCCAGTCCTCCGGTCTGCCAGTCTACCGGTCGGGAAAAATGAAAGATACATTTAGCATTTAGTCGTTGGTCGTTAGTATTTGGTTTTTAGTGATTCCCATTTCCATGGGAATGACATAGGGGAAAGTGAGAATGACCCCAGCAAAGTCACAATAATTTGCCAATTTATCGATTTAACAATTAGTTCAAATACATTTTTATGTGAGGCATTAAGTAGTATTCCTTGAGTAATTCTACCTTGACGAAAAATTAATTCACCAAAATCTTTATCGTTGGTTATAAGAATCCTGCTTTCACTATTAGCAAACCTAATAATTTCTTCATCGGTTATCGCAGGAGACTTTTCTGTAATATAAATTACATCGTATTTTTAATTTCTTAACCAGTCTACAATTGGCTTTTATACACTTTCATCAATAAGAAATTTCATAATTTACTTTACCGCTCTTAGTAAATGAACCTCTTCTCCATGAACTAATTCTGCAGCATACTCTAAGGCAGCTTGAATAGTGGGGGTCTGGGGATTTATTTCTATTCTTTTTGATAAATTATCTTGAAACATAGTGTTTGCCTCCTATTATTTTGCTTTACGAAGATAGTTATATTATTCATTTATTGTTATTTTATCATCTCTTTGGTTAATTTTCCAATTTCTTGACAGGGGAAGGCTTCTCAAAAAAATAAAGTATGAGCCGGGTCAGATGAATCTGACCTCTACCTTTTAAGGATAGATTCGAGATTTAAATCTCCCTTCGGTCGTTTAGTTACAAGTTGCAAGGTGCAAGGGTCAAGTTTTTAAATTTTTTAAAATATCTTCGAGATTAACAATCTTCAGATTATCTTTAATATTTTTGTATTTTTTTATTTCAGTTTCTAAAGATAATGTTTTATCTTCCCCTTCTCCTTTGTGTTCTTTCTTCTCTTCGTGCTTCTCCTGACTGATAGCGGAAAGTACGATTAAGTTTTCGAGATTTGATGTTTCAGATATTTTTTGAGCAAAGTCAGATAGAGTTAGAACATCATGGCCAAGGAATTTCTTTTTGGATGGAACGTCAGTTATAATAGAGTGCAGTTTTAAGGGACTATCCAGGAGGAAAAGATAGGTTATCTCGGCCAGCTGGTTGGTTCCATAGATGATTACCCTCTTTTTGCCCTGGTTATAAAGGTCGGCAAGATAGGAAGTTAGTAGTTCTTTGGTGTATTGGTAGTAGTTCTGGGTCTCTCGAAAACTGGTCATAGATTAAGGTAGTAGCTCTGGCCATACCTTGGGGGGTGATCAGATAGAGAATTTTACGGCCACTTAGTTTTTTGGCTTTAATCCAGCCTCGGCTAATTAAATCTTCGAGTGAGGGTAAAAATATTCATGGATTAATTTATCTCTCATTCCCGCCATTTTTTTCCAAGGAATATCAGGATATTTATCCCTTAATGATTTTGGAATTTTTTTTGTTTTATCATATATATACAACCTCTCTTAAAATATATTTCCCAATTCGTGGTTTGAGTGCCTATTTCCTTGACCTTAAATCTTTTTTCCAATTCTTCTTTATGCTGTTTTAGTATATTTTTTATTCTCTTTAGCTCTCTCATAATTTGGTACCTATTTTCTAATAAGTTTTGAATCATTTTTCCCTGAGTTCCCCAAGCAAAGTATAATGATTAAAACTTTATATTTTATGTTCAGGATGTGAACTTAAGAAAATTATACTGTAAAAGATTTGGGATGTCAAATATATCAAATTCAATCTACCGATCGAATACAAATAAAAACAAAATCAAAAACAAGTAAATAATCTGACAATCTACCAATCAAAGAACAATCTGCCAATCAGATTCAATTGACCGATTGA
>JAKLPU010000119.1:0-11594 GCA_022013755.1 Candidatus Atribacteria bacterium
CCAATCGGATAGAAATGTTATCAGTTGATGAATGGGAAGAGCTAATTAATAAATTAGAACCGGGAGATACACTGCTATTATTGGTTTTTCGTAGCGGACATACTTATTATGTCCCAATTAAGGTAGAAAAGATTGACTGAGTAAATTCGTATTTCGCTTTAAATTTTTAGTTTAATAATGTAGAGGCACGGCGTTGCCGTGTCTTCTTATTAGATATAGCACCCAGTATTTCTCCATTTACAACTGCAAGCTTTTTTAAAATTAATTTTAAAATATGGTAAAATATTAGAAATATTTAAAGAATAAGACGGTCTATAAAATTGAAAAAAAATAAGAATCATAAATTATCTACCCCTTTTCGAGAAAGAAATATTATATTAGCTTTAATTATTATCTTGCTTCTTACCCTATTGCTGGGTTTTATGACCTATAAAGAAGTACAAAGAGAAAGATATTATTTATGGGAATTAGCCCGCTCGGAAGGTTTAAATATTGCCTTTTCTATCCAAACTCTTGGCCCCCGGTTTATCTTAAATGAAAATGCTTTAAAAGATATTTTAGTGCTTTTAAAAAAAGACGGGGTAAGCTATATCGATATTTGTAACGATAAAGGGGTAATTTTAATCAGCACTGAAGAAGAAAAAGGGCAAAATGTCATAAAAATCCCTAAAACTGGCAAAATCAATTTTATAAATACTGAAGACAAGAAAGGTAATAGAATACTTCAAGTAATAAAACCATTCAATCTTGATATTGATAAACAGTTAGATATTTGGAAAATATTACCTATTAGAAATAGTTATTTAGTGATTGGGGTAAACTTAGAAGGATATTATAATCGCTTGAGCCAGACTAGAAAAAGAATAATTTTAAATTACGGCATTATAATGGCCCTTGTGCTATTTGGGATTTATGTAATTTTTAAATTACAAGAAAACTATATCGTAAAAAAGACCTTGAATGAAATGAAAGTATATACTTCAAAATTATTGGAGACTATGGATAATGCGGTAATTTCGGTAGATAATAAAGGCAACATTAAAACTTTTAACCGTAAGAGTGAAGAAATTTTTGATAAAAAGAAGGAAGAAGTATTAAACAAAGATTGTCAGGAAGTTTTGAATTTAAATATTTTAGGGGAATCTATCTTTAAAAAGTGTCTTTTAGAGAAGAAGAATATTTCTCAGGAAATAATTTTAGAAGAAAAGGGATTAAAGAAAAAAATATTAGACCTGAACACCTCATTTTTAGCAGATGAATCCGGAGAAATAACCGGTGTGGTAGCGGTGATAAGAGATGTAACCGAGATCAAGGACCTAAATGAAGAGGTGGCACGTCATAAAAGATTAGCTGCTCTGGGTAAATTATCTGCCGGGATTGCCCATGAAATCAGGAATCCTTTAAGTTCAATCAGAGGGTTAGCACAGTTTGTTTATAATTCCTTCTCTAAGACCGATGAAAGAAAAGAAGACTTAAATGCCATTATTCAGGAAGTAGATAGATTAAATAAATTAGTGGTTCAGGTTTTAGATTTCGCCAAATTGCAAAAACCAAACTTAACCCGTTTTTCTTTAAATGATTTAATAGGAAAGATTACTGAATTGTTTAAATTAGAGATAAAAGATAAGCAGATTAAATTTAGTCCGGAACTTTCCCCGGATATTTCTAAAATTCAAGCTGATGAAGACCAGGTAAGGCAGATTTTAATGAATGTAATTATTAATGCTATTCAGGCAATCCCCAAGAAAGGGGAAATCAAAATTAAAACTGAAAAAACTCTTTTAAAGGGAGAACCAGCTATAAAATTAATTATTGAAGATAGCGGGATTGGTATTCCTGAAAAAGATTTTACTCAAATATTTGACCCCTTCTTTAGCACCAAAGATGAGGGTTCCGGATTGGGTCTTTCTATAGTGTATAAGCTGGTAGAGGCTCATCAGGGAGAGATTAAAGTTGAATCCAAAGAAGGGGAAGGAACAAAGTTTGTTATTTTTCTACCTCAAAAAGGAGGGAAGTAATTTTGCGGAAAATATTAGTAATCGATGATGAGCAAAATATAAGAAAAATGTTAACCAGGGTATTATCTCCGGAGGGATTTATAGTCAAAGAAGCTGATAATGGCTTAGAAGCCCTAAAGAGATTACAGGAAGAAAATTACAGTTTAGTATTGTTAGATCTTAAAATGCCCGGTTTAAATGGTATAGAAATCTTAAAGAATATAAGAGAAAATGATTCAAATCTACCGGTTATTATGATGTCTGCTTATGGGAGTATTCCCGAAGCTGTGGAAGCAATGAAATTAGGGGCTTTGGATTATTTAATAAAACCTTTCGATATTGAAGAACTAAAAATTATCATTAATAGAGCAATTAAGCAATATGAATTAGAAGTGGAAAACATCTACTATCGAGAGGAAGAAGAGAAGAGATTCAACTTTGATGAAATTATAGGAAAGAGTAATTCTATAAATAAAGTTTTAGAAATGGTGAAAAACGTATCTCCCACTACTGCTACTGTGCTCATTACCGGCGAAAGTGGTACCGGGAAAGAATTGATAGCCCGAGCAATACACAAAAACAGTCTGCGTAAAAATGGCCCATTTGTAGTGGTAAATTGCGCAGCTTTCTCTTTAAACCTTTTAGAGAGCGAACTCTTTGGACATGAAAAAGGTTCTTTTACCGGAGCTATTGCCAGGAGGATAGGTCGTTTCGAAATGGCAAATGGAGGAACTATTTTTTTAGATGAAATAGGAGAGATAGACCCCTCTATACAAACAAAATTACTTAGAGTTTTACAGGAAAAAGAGTTTGAAAGGGTAGGAAGTTCAAGGAGCATTAAAGTTGATGTAAGAATATTATCTGCTACCAATAAAGATTTAAAAAAAGAAGTAGAAGAAAGAAGGTTTAGAGAGGATTTATTTTATCGACTAAATGTCTTTAGTGTGGATGTTCCTCCTTTAAGGGAAAGGAAAGAGGACATACCTTTAATTGTGGAGCATCTTATCGCTAAATATAATAAAATATTAAATAAAAAAGTTAAAAAAGTTTCTGTAAAAGCTATGGAATTACTGCTAGATTATAATTACCTCGGTAATATAAGAGAGTTAGAAAATATTATTGAGCGAAGTATGATTATGGCAAAAGACGAAATAATCGATGAAAAATATTTCAATTTTATAAACAAAGAAACATACATTGAAAAGAAAGGGACTTTAAAAGATGTGGAAAAAGAATTAATTATTAAATATTTGATTCAGAATAATGCAAATCGCACTAAAACAGCAGAGATTTTAGGAATAAGCCGAAGAAGCCTGCAGAATAAAATCAAAGAATACCAAATAAATTTATAAGTCAAAAAGTTAACCAAAGGTGCCAGGCACCTTTGGTTAACTTTTTGACTTGACATAATTATTAAAGTATCTTACACTATGGGTGTAAAGGATACGCCTTTACCCGAGAGCTTGTATCTTGCATGAGAACAAGACCAGGAGTAAATAAAATTAATAGTATTTCGTCTAGTATCTTATGACGGAACTAGAACGGAGGTGAAAAAATGAATAGAGATTCTGCTTTATCAGGATTTAAACTTACTACCCGGCAATTGGCTATCTCCGGCATGCTAGGGGCAATTGCTATCATCTTAGGAGTAACCAGGTTGGGGTTTATCCCTGTTCCTACCCCGGCCGGTCATGCTACCATTATGCACATTCCAGCCATTTTAGGTGGGATACTCGAAGGCCCAATAGTAGGTGCATTAGTAGGATTAATCTTCGGAGTTTACAGTTTTTTAAATGCCACCAACCCCATGTTTGCTGATCCTCTAATCGCTATTTTACCCAGAATATTTATCGGAGTAGCGGCTTATTATTCTTACAAATATTTCTGGAAGAACAGTGCTATTGCGGCGGCTTTAGGAACTCTTACTAACACCATCGGAGTTTTGGGATTAGCTACCTTAAGAGGATATCTTCCGATAAAAGTAAGTGCCAGCATTGCAGTAGTTCATGGTACTCCGGAAGTGGTAGTAGCGATATTATTGGTATTTATATTAGTTAAAGCTTTAAAAAGAGCTGGTTATTAGGAAAGTTATAGAGTAGGAGAGCTTCCGTATTCCTCTACTCTATTTTTATTGTTTAAGCTTACAAAATTTTAAGCGGAATGCTGTGAATTATTTAAAATAATTCAAGGGAGGGGATATGATGATTTTAGTAATTGATGTAGGTAATACCCATACGGTAATAGGGGTATATAAAGAAGAGAAATTATTAGGCCATTGGAGAATTTCTACTGATCTGAATAAGACAGAGGATGAGTATGGAATGTTAGTTAAGAGTTTGATTTTCGATGCTAATTTAACCTTTTTAGATATTAAATCAGTAGTTATTTCCTGTGTTATCCCTCCGGTAACCTGGATATTAAAAAAGATGTCCGTGGATTATTTTAAAGTATCTCCAATTATTGTAGGACCGGGAATAAAGACTGAAATTTATATTAAGATAGATAATCCCAAGGAAGTGGGGGCAGATAGAATTGTCAATGCCATTGCTGCTTATAAATTATACGGAGGGCCGGTAATAATTGTAGATTTTGGAACGGCCACTACATTTTGTGCAGTTAATAAGGAGGGAGCTTATCTGGGTGGGGCGATTACTCCCGGAATAGAAATTTCAGCAGAAGCTCTGTTTGAAAAGACGGCCAAGCTACCCAAAATAGAATTAATAAAACCCAAACATTCTATAGGTAGCAATACTATTACCGCAATGCAATCAGGAATGTTCTTTGGCTATTTGGGATTAACTAATGAATTAATTAGACGGTTTAAGAGAGAGTTAGGGGAAGATTCTGTAGTAGTAGCTACCGGCGGCCAGGCGGAATTGATAGGAAACGAAAGTAAGCTAATCGATAAAATCAATCCTTTTTTAACCTTGCAGGGATTGCGTATGATATATGAAATGAATAAATGAGTTAACATAGCGTATAGCGTACAGCGTTTAGCGTATAGTTTTGGATTGATTAAATGTTTCTTCCAATTAAGCTAAAAATATAAAGTGAAAAGTTAAAAACCATATTTCAAGACTCAAAACTTTAAAATCTACCAATATGCCAATTAAATCAGTGGTTAGTGAATAGTAATTCGTATCGCGTATCGCGTTAAAGAAATTAGGATTCAGGGGCACAATGAATTGTGCCCTTCTTTTGTAATTCATAGACAGGCGAGACGCCTGTCCTACGATTAGCGGACTAACCAGCTGACAAATCTTCTGTTTTCTTTCCTTTCTTCACTATATACTAATACTAAATATACCTGATACCTGTTTTTCTATACGCTCTACGCTAAACGCTATTTTAAAATTTCCATACTAATATTCAACGACTTTACTGAATGGGTGAGGGCGCCAATAGAAATTAAATCTACTCCAGTTTGAGCAATTTTCCGCACTTTTTCCAAAGTAATTCCTCCTGATGCCTCAATTAAGGCTTTACCTTTAACCATTTTTACGGCTTCTTTCATAGTTTCTAAATCCATGTTATCTAACATAATTATATCAACTTGCACCTTTAAAGCTTCTTGAAGCTGAGATAAGTTTTCTACTTCGACTTCAATCTTTACTGTATGGGAGATTTGTTTTCGGACAGAATTTACTGCTGATTTAATTCCTCCTGCTACTGCTATATGATTATCCTTAATTAATACAGCATCATATAATCCGAAGCGGTGATTATGTCCTCCCCCCATGCGGACAGCATATTTTTCTAATATTCGTAATCCAGGAGTAGTTTTACGTGTATCAACTATTTGAACCGGGAAATCTTTTACTTCCTGACAGAATTTAGAGGTAATGGTGGCTATACCGGACATTCGCTGAAGGAAATTTAAGGCAACCCTTTCTCCCTTGAGAATAGTCCGGGCAGGACCGGTAATTTCTGCTAAAATTTCTCCCGGTAAAATTTTATTGCCATCTTTTATTTTAGGTTGGAAGCAAATCTCTGAATCTAATTTTTTAAATACCAGGCAGCTAATATATAAACCGGCAACTACACCTTCCTCGGAGGTTTTCATTATCCCTTTGGCTTTTAAATTAGAAGGAATAATAGATTCAGTGGTAATATCTCCGGTTCCAATATCTTCTAATAAAGCCTGTTCTATTATTTTATCTATCAGGATATTTTCTTTTATTGAAAAGTCCATCTTTAAAACACCTCTTTATGTAGTCGTTAGTGAATAGTATTTAGTTAGCGTATAGCGTACAGCGTTTAGCGTATAGGTGCAGGCTACAAGTGTAAGAAGAATATTAATTTAAAATAAGTCTTTTATTTAATCAATTACCGATTTCCCAATTAAAATAATCGTTAGTAGGGGCAAACCTCATGTTTGCCCTTTTATAAAATTTGAAATAGGACGGATTCATTTACCCCAGGCTCGTTGATTTTGTCTTTAATTTTGAATTTTAAGTTATGTTTTTTCGTTTTGTGCTTTTTGTTTTTTGCTATTAAACTATCCGCTCTACGCTAATATACAATATGTTTCTTCCAGTTTATATCATCTCTATCGGGAAAATCTTTGCGGTAATGTGCTCCCCGGCTTTCTTCACGCTGTAAAGCTGAATTAGTAATCAGGTCAGCCAAGATAATAAGATTAGCCAATTCAAAATCCTCAGTAGTTTTAAGTTCTGATTTGAATATAAATTTCCATTCGCTAATTTTTTGTCTTGCCTTCTTTAAATCAGAGGAATTTCGAATGATTCCTACTTTATCCCACATAAGTTTTTGTAGTTCTTTTTTTATTTGTTTCGGGTCGAATTCTCGATTTTTTTTTCGTGGAATATTATAAGAGATATTTATTTCTTCGTCTATTTTTTGGGAAAAAAGCGATTTGTTTTCTTTAATTTTCTGGGCGATTCTATTGCCAAAAACCAATCCTTCTAAAAGCGAATTGCTGGCTAAGCGATTAGCCCCATGAACTCCCGTTGAAGTACATTCTCCACAGGCATAAAGATTGGTTAAATTAGTTTGTCCCCAGGTATCGGTTTTTATGCCTCCCATAGTATAATGGGCTGCAGGAGCTACCGGGATATATTCTTTCTCAGGGTTAATGCCCAGCGAAATACAGTTTTTATAAATAGTAGGAAAGCGTTGGGAAAATTTATCTTTTATCTTGACAGCATCTAAATAAACATAATTACTTTTAGTTTTTTTCATTTGCTCAGTAATTACCCGGGCAACTATATCTCTGGGAGCTAATTCAGCCAGAGGATGATAAGAGTGCATAAATGGCTCGCCTTTAATATTTTTTAAAATAGCACCTTCACCGCGAACCGCTTCGGAAATAAGAAATTTAGGGCTTCCCTGGTGATAGAGAGCAGTAGGATGGAATTGAATAAATTCTAAATCTGTTACTTTTGCTCCTCCCCTATAAGCCATAGCGATTCCATCTCCCGTAGCTACCTCAGGATTAGTGGTATTGGAAAAAAGCTGTCCCGCTCCGCCGCTGGCTAAAATAGTTGCTCTTGCTAAATAGGCGATAATCTCATTAGTATTGCTATCTAAAGCAAGCAGTCCGCAACAAGTAGTATGCTCGGTTAAAATATCTATTACTAAAATATTCTCTTTAATTTTTATTTTATCTTCATTAATTACTTTTTGAGAAAGAGACTCCTCAATTTCTGCTCCGGTGGCATCACCCCGGGCACGTAAGATTCTGGGTCTTTGGTGAGCTGCCTCTAAAGCAGTTTTGTATTTACCTTCAATTTTATCAAATTTGGTTCCCAATTCTATTAATTCTTCAACACATTTCGGTCCCTCTGTCACTAAAACTTCTACAGCTTCGGGGTCGCAAAAATTTGCTCCAGCTTTTAGGGTATCTTCCATATGTAAACGAGGTGAGTCTTTATCTCCTAAAGCTACAGCTATACCTCCCTGAGCATATTCCGTATTGCTTTCTTTTAATTTACTTTTAGTAAGTAGAACAACTTCTCCTTTCTCGTAAATTTTAAGTGAAGTATAAAGGCCAGCTATTCCGGAGCCTACAATCAAAAAATCTGTATAAATTTTTTTAATTTGAGATAGGTCAAAATTAATTAAATAATGTGGGAACATTTATTTCAATCCTTCTATATTAATCGTTAGTATTTAGTCAACTAGTTACTGGTTTGCCGGTTGCCCATTTAATATTAATTAGCCAATTCACCTATTCTCCAATTGACCAATTTTCTTAACCAACTCACTAGGTAATTTCTATCATTCGATTTAATGCTTTTAAAGATTTTTTACTTATCTCCTCTGGTACGGTAATTCGAGGTTCTAAGTTTTGTAGAGAATAGAGAACTTTTTCTAAAGTGATAAGTTTCATATTCCGACAGATCATATTTTCAGAGGCTGGGAAAAATTTTTTATTTGGGTTATTCTTTTTTAAAGGGTGGAATATTCCCAGTTCTGTACCGATGATATATTCTTTAGCTTGATTATTGCTGGCAAACTCAATAATTCCTCTGGTACTGCCAATATAATCAGCCAAATCACATACTTCAGGGCGGCATTCAGGATGTACTAAAAGTAAAGCTTGAGGATGAAGTTTTTTAGCTTTAATTATATCTTCTCTGGTTAAGAGATGATGAGTAGGGCAGAAACCTGGCCAGGGGATGATTTTTCGTTTTGCTTTCTTTGCAGTAAAGTCAGCTAAATTCATATCGGGAAGAAATAAAATTTCTTTTTCAGCAGGAATTGACTGAGCAATTTGAACAGCATTGGCAGAAGTACAACAGTAGTCACTTAAAGATTTTACAACTGCCGATGAATTTACATATGAAATTACTACTGCCTCGGGTAGTTCTTTTATTTTACTTTTTACTTTCTCGGCTGGTGCCATATCAGCCAGAGGACATCCGGCTTTAATTTCAGGAAGCAGAACAATTTTTTCTGGAGAGAGAATAGATGCAGTTTCAGCCATGAACTGAACTCCACAAAATACGATAACTTTTGCTTGAGTCTTAGCTGCTTGCTGGCTGAGGAAGAGCGAATCACCTGTAAAATCAGCAATATCTTGAATTTCGCCGGGTTGATAAACATGAGCTAAAATTACTGCTTCTCTCTTTTTCTTCCAGGCCAATATCTCTTTAACTAAATTTTTTTTCGGGGGGTTATCAGTTGTATTATTCATTTTTACTCCTAATTAATACAATATAAATTTTTTAGTAAACTATTTTGTTATTTACTATTTTATTCTAAGATATTTTTCATTATATCACAAAAAAAAATTAGATATAAAATCTTTTTTATTGTAGTATATCTTATAAAAAAGTAAAGGGGAGAAAAAAAGTATCGAGTATAGTGTATCGAGTATTGAGTAAAGAAAAAGTAAAGGCTCAAGGAAGTATGATATACGAATACATTGATTGACAAGGATATTGAAGAGGGGTAATATTAGTAAAATAACAAAAACGTATATCGTATATCGCGAAGAAAAAAGTAGTCGGAATATTATTAGCGCATAGCGGATACATGTAGTTAGATGGTTAATTGGTTACCTGGTTAGCTAGTTAAGAGAATTAGCGTGGAGCGTTCAGCGTATAGCGGATAGTGAAGAAAAAGAGAAAAGAAAGAAGCCAGAATAAAGTAGACTGTAAACTAAAAACTGATAATTGATAACCGAAAACTGTTTACCGAAAACTTGTATTTAATACTAACGACTAGTTTGAAAGGTGGAAAAATTATGGAAAAAGAAAGATTTTTAAACTTTGAAGGTTTAACCTTCGACGATATTTTATTAGTTCCCAAAAAATCAGCAATTCTCCCTAAAGAAGTTGATGTTTCCACAAAATTTAGTAGAAATATCGATATAAACATCCCTTTGGTTAGCGCTGCCATGGATACAGTCACCGAATCCAGATTAGCCATTGCCATTGCCCGGGAAGGTGGTATTGGTATTATTCATAAAAATATGTCTATAGAAGAACAGGCTGAAGAAGTAGATAAGGTTAAGAGGTCAGAGAGCGGAGTAATTGTAGAGCCCATTTCTCTTTCGCCAGAGAAAAGCGTGGGAGAAGCAATTGAGCTGATGGCCAAATATCATATTTCTGGGATTCCTATTGTAAATAAAGAAAAAAGATTGGTGGGAATTTTAACTAACCGGGATATCAGATTTTTAGAAGAAGGAGACAGGGGATTAAAAATAGCAGAAATAATGACTAAAGAAAATCTGATAACTGCCCCACTGGGCACCACCCTTGAAGAGGCCAAAAGTATATTACACAACAACAGAATTGAGAAATTGCCAATAGTAAATAAAAATTATATTTTGAAAGGACTTATTACTGTAAAGGATATCGAAAAAGTCGAGAAATTTCCCAATGCTTGCAAGGACGCTACGGGAAGGCTCAGAGTGGGTGCTGCCGTAGGTGTATCTCGAGAAACAATGGAGAGAGTAGAAGCTTTAGTTAATGCCAAAGTAGATGTTATAGTAGTCGATACTGCTCATGGACATTCTACCCGGGTTATCGAAGTTATAAAAGAGATAAAACGGAATTTTGATATAGAGTTAGTAGGAGGTAATGTAGCAACTTTTGAGGGAGCAGAAAGCTTGATAAAAGCCGGGATCGATGCTTTAAAAGTAGGGATTGGACCAGGTTCTATCTGTACTACCAGAGTGGTTACCGGTGTAGGAGTGCCCCAGGTCTCTGCAATTCAAGAATGCAAAAGGGCAGCCAAAAAATATCACATTCCTCTTATTGCCGATGGAGGTATAAAATACTCCGGTGATATAACTAAAGCTTTGGCGGTGGGTGCTGATTCGGCAATGATCGGGAGTCTGTTTGCCGGGACAGAAGAAAGTCCGGGAGAAGTAGTGCTTTACAAAGGGAGAAGCTACAAGGAATATCGGGGGATGGGTTCGATTGGAGCAATGAAGAAGGGCAGTAAAGATAGATATTTTCAGGAAGAGGCAGAAGACGACAAACTGGTTCCCGAAGGAATTGAAGGAAGAGTTTCTTATAAAGGACCACTTTCTGCTTGTGTGTATCAACTATTAGGTGGAGTACGTTCAGGAATGGGTTATTGTGGAGTGAAAAACATTAAAGAATTACAGGAAAAAACTAAATTTGTTCAGATTACCTCTGCTGGTTTAAGAGAGAGTCATCCCCATGACATAATTATTACCAAAGAGGCGCCTAATTATGGGATAGAATAGGAATAGTATAGTTACTTTACTTTGGAGAATGGATTTATGGAAAAGGAAGAATATAAAATTAATTTTGAGAAAGCTGAAGGTTATCTAAAAAAAGGTAATTTCAATCAAGCCATCAGAGAGTTTGAAACGGTTTTAGAAAAATGGCCGGATGATCCCAGATGTTATAACAAATTAGGAGTGTGTTATGCCAGCTTAAGAGATTTTATTAAAGCAAAATCGTATCTTGAAAAAGCCTTAGCTTTAAATCTAAAATATCCTGAACCTTATAATAATTTAGGGAATATTTGCTTAGAAGAAAAAGAATATGAAAAGTCAATCGAGTTATACAAAAAAGCATTAGAATTAAATCCTGATTATGCTGCTGCTTACAGTAATTTGGGTCTAGCCTGCAAAAGAACAAAAAGAATTAATGA
>JAKLPU010000120.1:0-13445 GCA_022013755.1 Candidatus Atribacteria bacterium
CCATTGCAAGTCATTGGTAAAGGTAGATTCTTTAATATTTATATAATTAAATCCAAGCTCATCCAATATTTCTCTAACTAATTTATAGCCAAGTAGGGTCGGGTTTAATTTTACAAAAGTGTGGAGTCTTTTTTCTTCCATAAGATATTTACAGATAGATTCTATCTCTTTCGGGGGACATCCGTGCATGGTAGAGAGAGTCACCGACCGGGCAATATACGGGGAAATTGTCCTGGAAATACTTTCCGGGCTTTTAATCTTTCCTTTAATGTGCAGAACTTCTAAAAAATTTGTATCCCGAATAAAAGAACTTAATTCCTCTAAGTAACGCTTGAATAGTGGATGTTCTGAGGCATCGGTTAAACTATTAATAAACGAATCCATGCCGGGGGTTTTAATTCCCTCCAGATCGTAGCCAACACTCATATTAAAAATAAAAGATTGTTTTGCAGTAACCTGCATATCAAAAATTGCTTCTATAAAGTGAAGCAGTATCCAGGCTTTAACATACTCGTCATATGCCTGTTCCAGAGATAATTCAGTAGACCATTCGGTATTATAACCTTCATCTCGGGCATCGATACAGGGCTTCTCAAATTTCAGACTATCAAGTTTTTGAACGGTCTTAAGCTCAAAAAAGCGCCCCCCAACCAGATAAGCAGCGATAATATTTTGGGTCAACTGGGTATGAGGGCCTGCTGCCGGTCCTACAGGGGTAGCACAACTTTCGTCAAATATCTGAATACTTTTTCCATTTTCTTTAATAAAAAATTGAGATTCAGGTATCCCAAAAATTGTCCACTGCGACCGATATTCTTCAGTTATCCAATAAAGTAACTGCTTAAAGGAAACTGGCCTCATAATATCTCCCATAAAAAATAGGGACACATCCTATTTTTTATTTATAAATCGTGACAGTAGACGGTTCTATTTTTATTATTTTTTAAAATTAAAATCAAAAAATTGAACCGTACCTATTTACTATTTATTTTTATTTTACCACTTAAAGAATTCTCTTACCAGATCACTGTAATCGCCTTTGCAAATCAGATGATGATTACCGATAGAATTTTGTAAAAAATATTTTACATCCTCATTCATTTTTAATCTTATCTGAGTTCGACATAAATTTTCTTTACTTAAATTTTCTATTATTTCTCCACCGGACACAAAATAATTTTTGCCATCCCCGGAAAGTTTAAAAATAGTGGCTTCTCCTTCATTAATGTTCCCCTTTATCCCCACTCCCAATCCTGATTCGAAGTGAGTTTTTAAATAAAATTCATCAGGCATATTCAAAGGTAAAGTACAATGGGCAAGAATTATTTCGTTCTTATTGAGATCTATACTGGAGGGGTTAGCCATAAAAACAGGCTCATCAGTTAGAAGGTGTAATATAGTCATTGATATAAGTGCGGGGATATCACCCTCGCATCCGGCAGCAATTCCTTCATCATTTAGTAATGATATGCCAAGACATCCTGTATTTTTATAAATTCCCAGTAGGTCAAAACATCTTACGGTAATACCGTCAAATTTATATTTGTTTACGATAGCTTTAAAACCGCTATAAATTTTCAGTGCTCCGTCAATGGATTTTCTATCAAACCCTTTTTCTCTAATATCTTTTAATTTAGGATGAGTAAAATTATGGTCCCGGTCTATTTCTTTAACCAGTTCATCCATTTCAACATCTATTAATGAAATTCCTAAAGTGTCTTTTATTTTCTTGTAATCTACTTCGCTGGCTATAAGCCAATCTGAGGGTTTTCCAATTACTCCTAATTTAGTTGAAGCTAACCTACCTTTCACTTCAAATATTTTACTGAGTTCTTTTATCCTTTTGGCAATATAATCACTATCTCCGTGGATTATTTCGACCCTTTTTCCTTTTTGTTTTAGAAATGAGGCAATCTCTAAAGAGGCGGCTAAGGAATTATGCAAACCGCTGGATAAAAGCAGGTAAGGTCTGTTGATTTGCTTAAAAATCTGTTTAAATTTTACTTCCGCTCCACCAGATTTTATAAAGATAAGGGGAAAACAATCTTTTCGGTTAAAGTCCCCTAAGTTTATATTTTCCAACTTTTCACCTAATTTTTCTTCAATATCTGCCAAAAAACCTTGTAAAGTGCTATTAACATATTCTTCATTATGCACACCTGAAATCAGATTATACAATCCTATTTTCATATAAAGTTTCCTTTCTTTTATGCATAATAAATAGGGACACATCCTATTTTTCTATAATTTTTCTACAGTTTAATTTTGCCTTCTACGAGGTCTTCCTTTGGGTCGTGTATTTATAGTAATACCTAAAGTCTCAACCATCTGGTTAAGAAACTCCTCGGTCCCTATGGGTTTTCCGCTGATAGTAGATTTTTTTATTATTTCTATCTCTTCTTCCTTGTCTGGGTTGTTTAAGAAGGTAATATATTCTTCCCTCTCATTATCATCCTGCCATATCGGCTTAATAAAACCCATCCCCTTACCAGAAGTATTAGCCTTAGCGCTAGACCATTGATATTCATCTGGTTTGCTTATTATTTTCGCTCGAACAGGATTTCGCTCTATATATCGACCTACAGACCAAAGATACGGTTCTTTATCCACTAAAGCAGAATAAAATCTACACTCCCATAATCTGCCTGTTCTTTTATATTTCTTATTGATGTGTTGGGTAAATCTAAGACTTAATTTCTGCATAGTTTTAGCCAGAGAATAATTATTTTTGGGAACTACTAGAAGATGGACATGATTTTTCATAAGGCAATAGGCATGAACCGTACAATCACATTCTAAGCTATATTTTTCTAGCCATTTAAGATATAAACGTCTATCTTCTTGGTCAAAAAATATGTCCTGTCTATTATTGCCCCTCTGGATTATATGATGAGGGTATCCAATACCTACTATTCTCGCTATACGTGGCATAACAAAAATATATCATAATTTTTACAACTAATCAAGAAAAATAGGATGTGTCCCTAATTTTATACTTGTAAAGTTTTACATTTCAATTTATAATAAAACAGGAAGGGAGCGGATAGGCTCTGGTGGGCCTTGCGGACTTCAAATCCGTGGGCGGTAATTAATTTTAATTGCCGCGGTGGGTTCGATTCCTACCCCTCCCGCCATTAATTTCTATCTTCAAAAACCATCATAGGAGACAATCTTACTAATTGAAAAATAATACAGATACGAATAATAATAACTTAAATTTATTGCTATCAAAGATTCCCAGCGTAGAGATAATCCTGCAAAATAAAAATTTAAAGCCTTTGATACAAAAACATTCCCGAAAAATGCTTACCCAAACGGTAAGAAAAGTTATCTCTGAAGAGAAAAAAAATGCCTATAAAAATAAGCGCCTGTATTCATCAAAAGAAAGGATAAATAAAATTAAAGAATATTTCGAAAAAGAAAATCTATCTATTTTACAAGGAGTAATAAACGGCAGTGGAGTAATTCTTCATACTAATCTGGGAAGAGCACCTCTCGGCAAAGAAATACTTGCAGTAGTTCAAACCTCTTTACAGGGTTATACCAATTTGGAATATGACCTTGCTGAAGGCAGTAGAGGAAAAAGGGGAGAAACTGTTGAAAAATTACTTTGTACTCTCAGCAATGCAGAAAATAGCTTAGTAGTGAATAATAATGCCGGGGCAATATTCTTGATACTAAACACCCTAGCTAAAAACAAAGAAGTAATTGTCTCCAGGGGAGAATTAGTTCAAATCGGAGGAGGATTCCGCATTCCGGAGATATTGGAACAAAGCGGAGCTTACCTTCGAGAAGTAGGCACTACTAACCAGACTTTTATCGAGGATTATGAAAAAGCAATCAATGATAATACTGCTGTGCTATTAAAAGTCCATCAAAGTAATTTTAATATGAACGGTTTTATTCATCAAGCTGAAATTAAAGAACTTAAAAAATTAGGGGAAAAATATGGTCTACCGCTAATAGTAGACCTGGGCAGCGGAACATTTTTAGCTACTGAAAATTTTGGATTAAAACATGAACCAACCGTTCAAGAAATTATTAGAACTGGTGCTGATATTGTTTGTTTTAGTACAGATAAACTCCTGGGAGGTCCCCAAGGAGGGGTTATCTGCGGAAAAGAGGTTTATCTGAAGAAAATTTCGCAGCATCCTTTATTCCGAACACTAAGAGTGGATAAAATCACCTTGACTATCCTCCAGGAAATTTTATTATCTTATCTAAAAGGTGAGGCTACAGCTATAACTAAAATTCCGATTTGGAAAATGATTTCCTGCCCTTTAGAAAAAATTGCTATTCGCAGCCAGAATATCTGCCAAAAACTGAAAAAAGAAGATATCCCGGCATTTACCAAAGAAGGAGAAACTGCTATAGGTGGGGGTTCTTTGCCCGGACAGACTTTGCCAACCAAACTAATAATCATAAAACCTCCCTGTCCGGTGGAAATTTTCTCAAAAGAATTGCGCTTATACCGCCCTCCTCTACTGGGACGAAAAGAAAAAGAATATTTTATCTTAGATCCCCGTTGCATTGACCCTTCTTCCGATAGTTTAGTGATAAAAATAATGACATCAGTCTATTCCAAATTAAAATAAAAAGAGGTTTTTATGTTTGTTTTCGGTACGGCCGGCCATATTGACCATGGCAAAACCGCTTTAATCTATGCTCTAACTTCCATAGACACTGATCGTTTACCTGAAGAAAAGGAAAGAGGTATGACTATTGACCTGGGATTTGCCTGGATAAAACTTCCTTCCGGGGAAACAGTCGGAATAGTCGATGTACCCGGACATGAAAATTTTATAAAAAATATGATAGCAGGGGCAACCGGGATCGATGCCGTAATTTTAGTTGTTGATGCCAATGAGGGCTGGATGCCCCAGACCGAAGAACATTTCCAAATTATCGATTTACTGGATATAAAATATGGCATCATCGCCATAACTAAAATCGATTTGGCAGACCAGGCTAGAATAAATTTTGTGGAAAAACAGATTAAAGAGAAGTTAAAAAACACCGCTTTCTCTAACGCGCCCACAGTAAAAGTAAGTACGGTAAATAATCTAGGAATTGATCAGATAAAATTAGCTATCCAGGATCTAATCCCCCGAATGAAACCAAAAAGAGATATTGGAAAACCGAGACTATCTATCGATCGGGTCTTTAATATTAAAGGAAGCGGCACAGTAGTTACCGGTACTTTGATAGGAGGAACCCTCCAGCAGGGGATGGAAGTAACCATTTTTCCTTCTTATAAGAAAACCCGTCTTAGAAATTTACAGACTTATAAAGAAAAAACGGAAAAAGTCTTCCCCGGAAGCAGGGCAGCCCTCAATTTAGTGGGAATGGAAAAAAATGAGCTGCACAGAGGAGACATTGTCTTTGGAACCAAACAGATTAAAGCCAGCAAGAATATAGATGTCCGGATACAGCTTCTCCCCCAGCTGAAAAAATATGCTTTAACTAATAGAGCAGAATTGTTTTTTTTCACCGGAACTAAAGAGACTTTGGTTAAAGTAATTCTTGGCCAAAAGAAATGCTTTAAGCCCGGTGAAACAGGATTTGCTCAACTTCGCTTTAAAGAACCGCTGGCAACTTATTTGGGAGACCGCTTTATCTTAAGAATACCCAGCCCTTCCAAAACCATTGGCGGGGGATTGATTGTCGACCCTTTAGCCCACAAGCATCATTTTAAAGATAAAGATATCCTTCATTTTTTACAAAAAAGAATAAATTTTGACTTGAGAGAATTGGTTTTAACTGAATTAAAAAAGAATATCTCTATTAAAAAAGATAATCTATTAATTAATAGCAATTATACTGATTCGGAAATCAGGGAAGTAGTTGAATCATTGAAAAAACAAGGTGAAATAATCACTACTAATTCCTGGCTGATTGAGAAAAACTACTGGCAGGAGCAAATAATAAAATTTATGAACAGATTAAATCAGGAATACGAACTTTATCCTTTACAAACCGGTTCCCCTTTAAATAAATTTCAGAGTTATTTTTATTATTTAAAACCAGAAATATTTAATAACTTAATAGATGTTCTGATTAATACAAGTAAAATAGGTTTAGAAAAAGGAATAATCTTTTTACTCTCCCGCAAACCTAAAATTTCTTCGCAGCAAAAAATATTAATTTCTAAAATATTAAAAATCCTGAAAGATAACCCCACTAATCCTCTTAACGAAAAAACACTTATTTCCCAAATTGCCGGGGGCAAAGAAATAATAGATTTTTTAATTCAAGAAGGAGAAATTATCAAATTAAGTGATGGTATTTTACTTGAAAGTAAAAATTATGATATTATGAAAAGTAAATTAATAGATTTTTTAAAAATAAATGGTTCTATCTCTATTGCCCAGGTTCGGGAATTACTGGGAATCAGCCGAAAATATATTATCCCTCTGCTTAATAAGATGGATGAGGAAAAAATTACTCAACGTAAAGAAAATGTTAGAATCTTAAAAACTAAACTTGGCTAATCTATCAGAAAGGAGACAGAAAAGATTTGACAGATAAAAGGAAATTAACCCAAATGGTTTCTGCTGCCGGATGAGCAGCTAAATTAAATCCTAAAGATCTCGGTGAGATCTTAAAAAAAATTAATGTTTTAAAAGATAATAATCTATTGGCTGGGTTTGAAAAATATGAAGATGCAGCGGTTTATCGATTAAGCGAAGACCAGGCTCTAATTTTTACCCTGGATGTTATTACGCCAATAGTTGATGACCCTTATACTTTTGGACAAATTGCGGCGGCTAATGCCTTGAGTGATATTTTTGCTATGGGGGGAAATCCTCTTATGGCTTTAAATATAGTTGCCTTTCCCGAAGATAGATTAGATGATCTAGGGCTTATTTTAAAAGGAGGAGCGGAAAAAGTCGCGGAAGCCGGCGCAATCCTGGTGGGCGGGCATACTATGAAAGATAAAGAACCAAAATATGGATTAGCTGTGGTGGGATTAATTCATCCTCATAATATTATTTATAATGACACTACTCAGGAAGGAGATTTATTGATATTAACCAAACCTCTGGGTACGGGGATATTATCTACTGCCCTTAAGGGTGGTATTACCGAACCAACGGCCTTAAAAGAAGCTATTTTTTGGATGACCAAGTTAAATCAGCTTTCCAAAGAACTATTAAAATTACCCATCCACGGTCTAACCGATGTTACCGGTTTTGGTTTAATCGGACATTTAAGTGAAATGCTCACTAAAAATAATTTGGGGGCTGAATTATGGATTAATGACATCCCTGTAATAGATGGCCTGGATAAATATATTTCCTTAGGAATGATTCCGGGAGGAACATTGAAAAACAAGGAAATTTACTCCTGTTCTGTAGAAAAAAAACCTGATATTGCTTCAGAACAGGAAATTATCCTATATGATGCACAAACCTCAGGAGGATTGCTGTTATCTATAAGTCCTGAACAGGCAGAAAAAGCAAAAGAATTGTTGTTTCAAAAGGGATTTACTTCCAGCCAAATTATTGGTAAAATCATAAAAATTTCCTCAGGAAGAAAAATCAAAATAATATAAACAAAAAATATTTTTATTTATTTAGCTAATTGTGATAATATTAAACTAATTTACAATAAAATATTTGTAAAAAACTATAATGTATTCATCCATGGAAAGGAGGTGATTATCATTAAATATAAGAAATTACTACTTACTTTAAGTACATTTTTAATTGTATTTTTATTTACAGGTTGCTTCCTTTTCAATAGTGCACCGGTTATTGAATCCAATCCGATAACTACCGCAAAAGAGGAAGTTGCCTATACTTATGATGTAGAAGCTACTGATCCTAACGGAGACACCCTAACTTATTCCTTAACTACTGGTCCTGATGGTATGACTATTAATTCTGCTACCGGAGTAATTAACTGGACCCCAACAGAAGAACAAATCGGCGAAAATGAAGTCGAGATTGAAGTATCTGATCTATATAGATCAACTACTCAATCGTTTACCATTACAGTTGATGCAACTTTGCTTGCTTCGATAGTAGTACTCCCTACCAGCATGAATATAGCAACAAGTAATTCAGAGACAATAACTTCTATTACCGCTCACTACGATAATGGTACTTCTGCTGCTATAGCACTTACTGCTTGTACTTATGTATCAAATCAAACTAGTGTCACGGCCGCTAATGGAGTAATTACGGTGTCGTCATCATGCGCAGTGGCTGCCGCAATTATTACCGTATACTATACAGAAGGCGAGATAACTAAAAGTGATACAGTAAATATTACTATTACTTCAAGTGGCGGCGGCTGAACTTAATAGAAATTACCAGTAGTTTACTGGTGAAAATAAAAAACCTATCGGAAAATAAAAAATTAGGGACACATCCCATGAAAAAATAGGGACACATCCCATTTTTCTCTTAAGAAGAGAAAAATGGGATGTGTCCCTATTTTTTTACCTATTACCTCTTTTGCTATTTTACCGCTTGGGCCATCTCCCCGGGCTACAGAAATTCCTACGTTCTTCCCCACTGCTTCTGATATCTCTGCCACATTTTGATGGGTAAATCCCGGACAGAGGAGTATAGAGTGAATACCTTCTTCTTTAACCAGCTTTTTACACACCTCCACCGCCTGTTCCTGATTCTTAACTAATCTTACCAGGAGTTTGTATTTGGATGTTTCAACCACACACTGGTGTTTCTCTGGTTCGGCGTCAGGAGTATGCGCCAGAAATAACGATTTAAAAGCCATAATTTTTACCTCCTTAAATTTTTATAATTAATTTTGTATTTTATTTTTATTTACCATTTACCAAATTATACCCACAATATTAATATTTTACAAATTTTTAAAACTCATCTTTTCTCTCCCAAAGAAAATTGACGGAGCTTTCAAAATAGATTATCATAAAACATATTGCAGGAAAAAATATTCAAATATAAATATAATGATGCAAAGAACCGCCCCTGAATCATTAATCATCTAAAGGAGTGAGGAAATTGGAACAGGTACAATATCATATAAGATGTAAGAAAGGTGAAGTGAATAAAGCAGTATTACTGCCCGGAGATATCGAAAGAGCAGATTATATCGGGACAAAATTTTTCCAGGATTCAGAAAAAATTGTAGAGAATAGAGAATTTCATATTTATAACGGCACTTACGAAAATAAACCCCTGGCAGTCTGCTCCACCGGAATTGGATGTATGTCAGCTGCTGTAGCTATAGAGGAACTTACCAATATAGGTGGTAAATATTTTATCAGAGTGGGAACCTGTGGTTCTCTTTCTTCTCAAATTAACCCCGGAGATATAATCATTGCAACCGGAGCTGTTCGGGGGGACGGAGCCTCCAAGGAATATGTCCCTATAGAATACCCGGCGGTAGCAGATTATCGCACGGTTATTGCCCTGCGAAACCGGGCTAAAAAAGAAGACGCGGATTATAAGTTAGGAATAATCAGAACCCACGATGCCTTTTATATGGAATCCCCTTTTGCCTTCGGAGACTATAAAAAAAGAGTCGCCATCTGGGCCGAAGCAGGAACTTTGGCAATTGAAAATGAATCTTCTACTCTTTTCGTGATCGGTTCTTTAAGAAAGGTACAGGTTGGAAGCATACTGGTCGCTGCGGGAAATTTAATTACCGGCAAAAAAGGCACAAAAGACGAGCTGCAAAAAAGTATTGATAAAGCAATAACCATCGCTGCCGGAGCTTTGGTAGATCTTCAAGAGGAAGAGGAGGAAGAAATATGAAAAAGATGCATCATCTTCAGATAGAACCAGGTCAAATAGGAGAATTTGTAATAATGCCGGGTGACCCCGGCCGTTGTCATCTGATAGCTGAACATTTCGAAAATCCTCAATTAATAGCCCAAAATCGTGAATATATAACCTACACCGGAAAATATAAAGGATTAAGAGTAAGTGTAACCTCAACCGGTATGGGCTGCCCCTCTGCAGCCATTGCTCTGGAGGAGCTTATCATGTCCGGGGCAAAATATTTAGTCCGTCTTGGTACCACCGGGGCTCTACAAAAGAATATACACTTAGGAGATATTATCATCCCTACCTCTGCAGTCAGATTAGAGGGCACATCAGTTGAATATATACCAATTGAATTCCCGGCTGTTGCGGATATAGATATTGTAGATGCCCTCTTAAAAGTAACTCACCATAAAAATCAGAAACCTCACATTGGTATAATTATGAGCCATGATGCCTTCTACAAGGGCTCGGTATTTGCAGACCCTGATTTTCTGAAAAGAGAACAGGTATGGATTGATTCAAATGTTTTAAGTGTAGAAAATGAATCGTCTGCCCTCTTTACTATCGGTTATCTCCGGAAAGTTAAAGTAGGAACCATCCTTACCGCGGTAGCCAATCACCTGACTCGGGAAGTTATTACTGATGAAGAAAAAATAAATCCTATATTTCACCGGATGACTGATATTTGCCTGGATGCTTTTAAAACCATAAGGAAGGAATAGAAAAAAGGGCGGCAACCCTCTTTTAGTGAAGGTTGCCGCCCAAGTTTAGCTTCTCTTATTCCCTTACTCCCAAGGACCAACGATGCCGTCCACCGCCCAGTCCATGGTGGTTAACTCAAACATCGACATGCGTAAACCTGCCGGAACTTTCAGGTTTCCATCGCGGTCGTAGATCGGCCCGTTGAACGGATCGAAGACCATCGAGGGATCGGCCATCTGCTCCAGCCGCTTCATAACCAGGTCGTAAACGCTGATCATCCCCAGGACGGGGTCATCGAGGAAGATCCCTTTTAGTTCGTCCTCATGGACGGGGTTTATCAGCATCCCCGGCTTGGCTCCTATCTCCACTGCCTTTTCTTTCAGCAGCCACCAGTAATCTACGTCAGCAAGGTTATGGGCAGTGTATGCACCGGCATAGATCTTGGCCAGGAAGTCAAGGTAAATTGCCTCCCAATGCGCGATCTGTCCGGAGACAACATAATCGGGGCCGAACTGATACATCGGGGAGTAGTGACCGAAGGACGGAAATCCACTTTCCGCAGCGACCTGTACGACCGTCGGTGAATCCTCGGTAAAAGCAAATACGTCGCATCCGTCGGCGACCAACGCCTCGGCAGCCTCCTTAGCTGCTGTGGGACTGAACCACTCATAAATCCAGCGTATATGCACCTCGGCCTTAGGCTTGGCCTCCCGCACACCCACGGCGAACGCGCCCATGTGACGCTTTAGTTCGGGAATTGGGAAGGCACCCACGTATGCAGTCTTGTTTGTTTTGGTGAGCGCTCCGGCGATCAATCCATTCAGATAGTAGATCTGATAGAAATCGGCCATGTAGGTCATCATATTAGGATTACGTTTGAACCCGGAGCAGTGGGCAAAGATCTTGTCCGGGTACTTCTGCGCTGAAATCAGCGTCCCATCCATGAAGCCGAAACTGGTGGTTAATACCACGTCACAACCCTCTTCCACAATCAGCTTGTCGATGTAAAGCCCCTCGTTTCCCTCGGTGACGCTCTCTACGTAGACCGTCTCCAGCCAGGGGAAGGTATCCTCACAGATCCTCCGCGCCTCATCGTGCGCATAGCTCCAACCCAGGTCGCCGATCGGTCCAACATAGATGAACCCCACCTTGAGCGGCGTGCCGGGGATGTACTCCTTGGCCGTAACCACTGAAGCAAGGCTGAAGATGACCGATACCAGTAACACAGTTATTAACACAACTTTAGTTCGTTGAATAGACATTTTGTAACCTCCTTTATTAGGCTGTCCAAACAGCCTCTTTATTTTCAAAAATTTTACTGCTTACTTTAATATATATTCTGGATAGTGCAGTACTAACTATCCAGAATTCTCTATAAATTCGGGATTACACACCTCACCTCCTTCATTTTTTAGCCGGTTACACACCCAGAAAAAAAGCAAATAGTTCGGGTGAAAGTATCCGAACTCACTCCTCACCCCTGGTGTAAGGCAAGGTTAGCGCAGCCGGAGCCCCCATCCGTTTCTGCAACGTCCCGCGGGACACAAAGATCAAGACCAGAATTGCAAATGCATACGGCATCGCTTTAAGCAATTCCGGCGACACCCACGGCTGCAGGCGGTACGACAGGTGATAGAGAGCTGCGAACAAGTAGGCTCCCAGCATACCATAGACCGGATTCCAGAATGCAAAGATAGTCAACGCAATAACGATCCACCCCATTCCCGCAGTCATTCCCTCGGTCCATGCCGGTCGATAGGCAACCGAGAGGTATCCCCCGGCTACGCCGGCAAGGACCCCGCCGAGAAAAACACAGATGTAACGGACCCGGTCAACATTTATCCCCAGGGAGTCTGCAGTGGCAGGACTCTCTCCTACGGAGCGAATCGTGATCCCGATTCGCGTACGATAGAGGATATACCACAACAAGGGGACGAGGAGGATCGTCAGATAGACAATCAAGTTCTGCCCCTCGAAAAAGATCGGTCCTAAGAAGGGAATTTTGGAGAGACCGGAGATAGTGATTTTGGGGATCGTTGCAGGAAGCGGCTTACCCTCCCAACCCCGACCGAACATACCTGATAGACCGAGGCCGAGCATGGTGAGGGAGAGCCCGGAGATTACCTGGTTCGCTTTTAGTGTCACACTGGTGAAAGCGTGGATCAGAGAGAAAGCGCCACCAACAACTGCCCCCATCAGGATCCCCAGCCAGGGATTTCCGGTGATATAGGCAGTGGTGAAGGCAGAATAGGCTCCCATGATCATCATCCCCTCAACACCAAGGTTTAGCACACCGGAACGCTCCGCGTAGATCTCACCAAGCGTTCCTAAAAGAAGCGGAGTTCCGTAGGCAAGAGAGCGACTAAGTGTTGTAATTATCCATGTTTCCCAACCCATAACTACCTCCTCAATAAAAAGGATATTTTGTAACGAAGAAGAATCTCACTTCCAATAAGGAAGAATAATATTAATCCGTTAAATACATTGATCAATTGGAACGGCAGCCCAAGTGATACTTTAATTACATCCCCTCCGGTCATAATAACACCGAATAGAAGCGAGGTTACTATCACGGCCAAGGGATTGCGTCGCGCCAGCCAGGCAACAATGATTGCAGTGTAACCATACCCCATTGAAATGTTAGTCGGTCCTAATAGCCGCAGATGAATCCCCGCGACCTCACCCACCCCGGCCAATCCCGCAAAACCTCCAGAGATGAGCATTACTACCATGGTCGTCTTGAGTTGGCTTATACCGGCAAACCTTGCTGCATCGGGGTTCTCTCCGATAACCCGGATCTCAAACCCGCTCCTGGTACGGGTAACCATTATGTACATCACAACAGCAAGAACAAGTCCCAGCGCTAACGTCGGCCAGTGAATGCGTGTACCGTAGATAGTCGGCAGCCATGCAGCACGCGGGAAGGTGTCGGTATAGGCGAATCCACGCGCGGTGGGCCCTTTCCATGGACCGTGGATTAAC
>JAKLPU010000012.1:0-11389 GCA_022013755.1 Candidatus Atribacteria bacterium
ACTCGATACTGTATTTGCAGGTTTGACAAAAATTAAACCATCTATTATAATATTTCGTATCCTAAATATTTGTATAATAAATATATTAATGCAAAATAATTTCTAAGCACTTCATCTTATTATGCTTTTATATATTATATGCACTTTTTACATTATATAAAATAAATCTCAATTTATCAAAAAGGAGGAAATATTATTATGTCTAAGCCTAAATTTGAAAGCATTTCGAAAATAATTAATCTTACTAGAAATTTTAACAAATCCATGAGACACAAATTTCATCATTCTATACATGATTCGGGATTCACCCTTCCCCAGCTTTCAGTAATATCGATGCTGGAAAAACACGGGGAGCAAAAAGTAAGTGAATTAAGTCTAAAAATGGGATTATCTGACAGCACTGTATCGGGAATCCTGGATAGGCTCGAACAAAAAGATATCATAAAACGCGAACGTACTAAAGATGACCGAAGAGTGGTAAAAATATCTTTAACCGGGAAGAGTCAGAAATTTTGCAATGACTTTCGCCAAAAAAAAGAAGAATATTTTACCCAGCTGCTCAAAAAACTTTCTGAGCAGGAAATAAAGGATATAATCAAAGGGCTGGAAATTCTTAACCGTGCACTCGCTGAGGAAGAATTGGAAAAAAATTGTAATAGGAGATAATTCATGAAACAGTTAACTACCCGATTGGGAGAAGAAAAAATAAGCAAACTTTTGGTAAATTTATCTTTACCAGCAACTATCGGTATGATGGTACACGCATTGTATAATCTCGTTGATACTATCTTTGTAGGAAGAGGTGTAGGTGCTATCGCCATCGGGGGATTAACTATTGCCTTTCCTATTCAAATGGTTATAATGGCTTTTGCTCAAATGATAGGAATTGGAGCAGCCTCTGCTATATCCAGAAGCCTGGGAGCAAAAGACATAGAAAAGGCAGATTATGTTGCCGGAAATTCTTTTCTGTGTGTAATTGTTTTGAGTTCAATAATCGCGGCCATCGGTCTTATTTTTACCGAACCTATGTTAAGATTCTTTGGTTCAACGGAAACCATCTTGCCTTACGCCAAAGATTATATAACCATAATACTCTGGGGTAGTATTTTCTTTTCCTTTGCCATGTCTTCTAATAATCTAATCAGGGCAGAAGGTAACGCCAAAGTAGCTATGGTCACAATGCTCATTGGTGCAATATTGAACATGATCTTAGACCCCATCTTTATATTTATTTTTAAGTTGGGGATTAAAGGCGCTGCCCTGGCAACTATTATTTCTCAATTTATTTCTTTTCTCTATATACTAACTTATTTATACAGTGGCAAAAGTTCATTGAAAATAAAACTGCACCACTTAAAACCTAAAATACACATCATAATCGAAATACTTACTGTAGGATCTGCTGATTTTTTCAGACAGGTTACCGGAAGTGTAGTAGCTATCGTGGTAAATAATTCTCTGAGGATTTTTGGTGGAGATATGGCCTTGATAATTGCAGGCATACTTCATCGGGTTATTATGTTTGTGTTTATGCCCTTATTCGGAGTAATACAAGGAATGCAGCCCATAGTAGGATTTAATTACGGAGCGAAAAAACTTGATAGAGTAAAGGAAGCTATTAAATTATCGCTTATTACTACTACCGTTATTGCCACTTTTGGCTGGCTGATAGCAGAACTGTTCCCTTTTGCAATTATAAATATATTCACCCGTGACGCAGAAGTAATAGAAAAAGGTTCCACCATAATAAGGATAGTCCTCTCTATGATACCGGTAATCGGCATACAGATAGTAGGGGCTGCCCTATTTCAGTCCTTGGGGAAAGCAGTGCCTTCGCTAATATTATCTTTACTTAGACAGGTTCTATTGTTTATCCCTTTAGTTATAATATTGCCACGGGTTTTTGGCCTTGGACTTTTGGGTATCTGGATTGCCTATCCTGCTGCCGATATTTTGTCGGTAATTCTCACCGCTTTGTTTTTAAGAAGTGAATTGAAAAAGATGAGTTTAAGCTTGTGGTGAGTTACAAAACCAGTCTTTCTGTTTTTTATCTAGATTAGAATGGCCCCTCTAAATATTTAGAGAGGATGTGTGCGGGGTCATCAAAGGATACCAACAAAGAAAAACAGGCCAGTGAGTGAATAAATTCTATTGGATAGTCCATCTGACTCCAGACCTTAAATCCATCCTGTGCCAGCCAGGCAATGCCTACCTTTTTATAATATTTAGGTTTTTTGATATCCCCTTCAGCCTGACTGCAGGCAATTATACAGGGTTTCTCCTTTTCAAGATAAAAAGACCGAAAATAATTTAAAACTCTGGTAGGGGCATTCCCCGCTCCAAAACCATAGACACAAACTATCTTTTTGTCTTCACTGAGCTTTTGCTCCACTCCGGGGAGGCACATGAACCAGCCTACTTTTTCATAGATATCTCGTGCTTTTTGTGAATTATAATTTAGAATTTTGTTTATCCAATTGGAAGGAATATATTCTATCTTTAATGAAAAACTTCTCCTCTTGCTTTTAAGAGCCCAGTCAGGATTAAAATAGACTGGTACGCCGTTAGTGGTAATAAATATATCCGGATGTAAGGCGTGGGCTTTATGTGCCCGGGCGCCGGGAATCAATTTCCAATTACAATAAATCCATACTCCGGGAAAGTCTGAGCACACCACTTGAGCAGCCCCGCGTAAATTTACGGTAACATCTTCCGGCATATAGTCTAAGGTAAGTTGACTTCCGGTAATAACTATGGGAATAGGAACTTGAGGGAAACAAATACTAAGCCAGGATGATAAGTAAGCCATAGTGTCTGTTCCATAAAGAATAAGCACGCCATCAAGACCTCTTTGAAGTTCCTCTAATATAATAGAAGTGATTTTTATCCAGTGTTCCGGACCAAGATTAGAACTATCTTCTCCCGGCATTCCTAAGGGTTCCTGACAGATTAATTCTACTTTTTTATCCTGAAAAAATTTTTCTACATAACTAGCCAGTGATTTAAACATTTTATTATTCGGACCTGTAACCTTATCCTTACCCTGAAAACCACTGACTATGGTCCCTCCGGTAAAAATCACTAAAACTCGCTTTTTCCGTTGCATTTGTACCTCTTTACTACTTATAATATTCCCTAAAACAGTGGATTTTCGATACTAACTAACTGGTAAATTTGTTATTTTCGTCTAATAAAAAAGTACGCCAGAGGACCCTGCCCCATGTCAGGTTAACTTAAACTCTGCCCAATGATAATTATTAGGCCCTTCTTTTTTCGCCGTGTACATAGCTTTATCTGCACTTTTTATCAAAACCTCTTCCTTTTCCCCATCATCGGGATATAAAGCTATTCCAATACTTGTGTTTACATATATCTGATTATCCTTAATTAAGAAAGGCTCACCAAGAGAATGAAGTATTTTTCGGGCAACATCTACAGCATTTTCTCTGGGCTGTTTAAGTCGGGGCAATAAAATAATGAATTCGTCTCCTCCTAAACGACAAATGGTGTCGGCTTCCCGCAGGAGTTCATTGAATTTTCTTGCTACTTCTTGAAGTAACTGATCTCCAATATCATGGCCAAATTTATCATTAACTTTTTTAAAATTATCCAAATCCAAAAACATCAGAGCAAATTTCTTCTGTTCTCTTTTAGCATAAGCTATTTCCTGTCTCATTCGATCATAAAATAACACTCTATTTGGTAATTTAGTCAGGGGGTCATACAGGCTAAGAAATTTTAATTTTTCCTCTGCTTGTTTCCTCTCAATAGCAGTAGCTATCTGCTGAGAAACAAATTCCATTAGTTTTATATCTTTTTGGGAATAAAGCTCCGGATCAGTGTAGCTTTGCAAAACCATGGAGCCGATAATCTTATTTTCTACCCTTAAAGGAACACCTAACCATATCTGCTTATTAGTTATAACATCATAAGAAACAAAATCTCCCCGGGCAATCAATTTTTTATATTTATTATAATTTAACAGTAATGACTCCCCGGTTTTAAAGATATAATAAAAAATATTATTAGAATCACTGTATTTTGAGATTAAAAAATCCTTATCTTTTTCTCCTGTTTCATCATTACAATAAGAAAAATAAAGTTTATTTTTCTCTTCATCGAATAAAGCAATGTAAAAATTAGTCGTATCGATAATAGTGCTGAGCTCTTCACGAATAACAGGATAGAGTTGCGTTAAGGAAATATCAGAGTTAGCTGCGCGGGAAATATTGTATAATACGTTATTTACTGCTTCACTTGCTTTGCGATTAGTAACATCATTTAGTAAAAATATTTTTCCGGTAGTTTGCTCATTCACCTGGTTTAAAGTAACAGAAACTGAAACATGAATTAACTTATTATTCTTCTTCTTTGCTATTAATTCCAAATTAGTAAAAACACTGCCGCTGCCCAAAATTTGTGTACGCCAATTAGTCAATACTTTTTCAATATGTTTACCTCTCATCTCCTCAAGTTCATAACCAAAAAGTTCTTCAAATTGTTTATTTGCTTCCAGAATAATCCCGTCCATGTCGGTATAGGTTAACGCTTCCGGAGAATTTTTAAATAGGCCGATAAACTCCTGCCTACTTCGTTGAAGTGCTTGTTCGTTCTTCTTAAATCCGAATGTATCACTAAAAATGGGCTGTGCTCTCAAATTTGTTTTATTAATTTTATTATTCGGTTTATTTGGTTCTGTCTTTAACCGCCTGAATTTATTTACCAATTTATTTATATAACTACCGTCTTTTCTTTTTTTCCTCATTAATCCGTCTCTTTTCTTTGAAGTCTAAACAACAGACTTAAGCCCGGCTATCCCGATGAAATTGTTCCCAGGTTACCGGAAAATTTCGCTGATAGCTGTTTTTATTTTGATCCAAAGAACCGTTCTGTATCTCATATTATATAGAATTCACCGTTCTTTCCACAAGTTTGTTTATCTTTATTTTCTTAAATCCTTTCATATAAGTTTCAATAATACCATTGAATGGTTTATACCATTTGGAATCTATCCCATCTATCCCTAAGATTATTCCCAGAACAGTGCCTACTTCTCCGGCATTACAATCTACATCATATCCAAAAGAAGACACAATCCTCATACTTCTTTCAAAATCTCTTTCTCCAAACCATAGTGAGGTTATTACGCCAGCAGTATTGGGATAAAGATGAACCCAATTGTATTTTTTAAAATGGTTCTCAACTTTTCTAAGCACCTCTTCCCAATTTCCAGCTTCCTCACACCATCTTATTACCGTATTTACAACTTCTTTAAATTCAGTACCCTCCGGTATATATTCCAACGACTTCTTGATAATACTCCTTGGCTCATCATAGATAAAAGCCAGGCTGGTAAGTACTGCACTATGTATTCCCCCGTATATCCCATTCCCACTGTGAGATATTTGAGAATCTAAAAAGGCAAGCCTTGCTGCCTTGCAAGGTTCCCCCGGAGAAATAAGACCCTGCACCATACATCTCATCTGGGCACCTATCCATTCCTGATAAGGATTTGCAATCCGCCCGGATAAAGGAGGATAAATCCCCCGTTTGAGATTCTCCAGGGCTACATATTCCGCAGACCAACCGAAGGGGATATGAGCAACCCATTTTAAGGCTATATCTTTAGATGTTATATTTTGTTTGAATTCCTCGTAAGCTAATAAAAATGCTATTTCATAGGTAATATCATCATTAATAGTACTGGGCTTATATAAGTATGTTCCTAATTTATCTCCAAAAGCATGAATTAAGGCATCATGAGTATAACCCTCAACAGCTGTCCCCATCGACCCCCCACATATCTGGCCTACCCAACCACCGTAAATTTTATCTCTTAAAACATCTGGAGATACACTGATATCTTCATCTTCTGGAAAATGTTCGGCTATCTCCTCCCATCCAAGAGGACGTTTGAATCTATGATAAGGATGACCGGGGATATCTTTTGCTTCATTTAATAAATGGAATATATTAGAAGTGATGGCTCCCAGAGATACCAGGTCATTTTTTCCCAAAGCTTGAAAACCATCTTCCAGTAATCTTTCCGCTTCAGTTATGTCCTTACCCATATTTTCTACTGACTGTACTGCTCCCACCACTAAATGCTCCAGAGCACCCGAACCAGGGACAAAACTCAACCAGAAGAGTTTAAGAAGTTCCTGATTAAATTTTTCAAAATTGGAGATACCTCCCCAGCCGGGTAATTTATTTGTCTTAGGCTTTGCAGAATTCAATAGATCATATTCGATCTTCCAGGCTTTTTTTACCATAATTCATCCCTCTTCATTTATTCTTTTAAAAATCATCTTCCAAATTCCTGCATAGGCTTTTCATCGGTCCTCTGTAAAAGCCTTTCTTTAATCCTATTTGCTTCTTTTACCACCTCTTTGACATCTATGGTTAGGAGTTTACCCCCTCTTACTACCACCTTCCCGTCAACAATAACTGTATCAATATCTCTCTGAGAAAGTGAGTAAAGGATATTCGCAAAGATATTTATTTCAGGATTCATGCTTGGAGAATCTTTTCTTATAAACATCTTCTGGAAGAAGATTTTTTTCATATACCCAGATATATTTATTGAACCAATCCAAACTATTTACATCTTCTGCACAACCTCTTAACAAGGTCATTTTTTATAATCATATTTCCTTTTACCCCCGATCAAGTTCTTTAATAGCCTTAAAGGTCAACTCTTTAAATTTTTTCAGATCGAGGTCAAAAGCTACCTCAACATTGGGAGCCTTTCTGGTAACTCCATAAACATCAACCACCGTCTGCCCCCGGGTGAACTCTCCTCTGGTTTCTATGTCCACATGTACAAATTTTGTATTTAAAACCGTTTCATCAATTACATAAGAAACGGCAAGGGCATCATGTAGTGGTGCCCCATTAAAACCAAAAATTTCATGATTGGCTCGGGCAAAAAATCTTAAAAGAGAAGCAACCACTTTAGAAACTTTGCCATTTAACTTCTCCAATTTATCGATATCCTCAAAAGAAAAGAGAGCTTTATTAGTAACATCAAGGCCCACCATAGTCAGTGGTAAACCTGATTCGAAGACTATCTTGGCTGCTTCCGGGTCCACATAGATATTGAATTCAGCAGCCGGAGTAATATTTGAGTCAAAGACTGCCCCTCCCATCAATACAATTCTTTCAATCTTCTCACCAATCTTCGGTTCACGTAAAAGTGCTACCCCGATATTAGTCAGAGGCCCCACAGGGATAAGATATAATTTCTCCTTAGACTCGAGTAAAGTCTTTATAATAAACTCTACCGCATGAAGAGGAGAAGGCTTGACCTCAGGCACAGGTAAGTCTGCACCATCCAATCCTGATACTCCATGAATTTCGGGAGCAGTCACCAACTCCTGCAAAATGGGTTTATTAAATCCCCGGGCAACTGGAACATCTTTTCGGTCAATCAAGGTTAAAATCTTCAAGGCATTATTGAAGGTCTTTTCCCCCTCCTGATTCCCGGCAACTGTAGTTATCCCTGTTACCTTCAGTTTATCTGAAGCACAGGCTAACATTATAGCAATCATATCATCATGGCCTGGGTCACAATCTATTAAAACTTTTTTCATATTTCCTCCTTTTTGCTCAGAATTTTCTTTCTTCTACTTAATCTTATTGAATATACAGCTAAAGCAACTACGGTTACGAAATAGGGGAGAGAGTGTATAAATTCTGAGGGTATTTCTAAGGGAGCAATATAGATAGCTATAGCATTAACAATTCCGAAAAAGAGTGCCCCTAAAAATGTTCCCAGAGGAAAATTTCCCCCTAAAGCTGCAGCAGCAATCGCAATAAATCCTCTCCCGGCAGTCATATCTCGAGAAAACCAGGAGACATAACCCATTGAAAGATATAAGCCTCCCAAAGAACCAAAGAAACCAGAAAGCAAAAGAGAATATAATTTAATTTTATTTATATTTACCCCTACTGATTCTGCAGCATCAGGATTCTGTCCCACCGCTCTAATTCTTAAACCCAGCGAGGTTTTGTAGATTAAATAATAGAATAAAGCCACTGATACCAGGGCAAAATAAGTAAGAACATTGTGTCCGCTTATTATCTCTCCCAGGATAGGTATTTCTTTTATAATCGGTATCTGCAGGGAGGGGAAGATCAAGCTTTTTACAGAACTCGAAGTCCCTTTATCATGGGTAAAGATGTATAAAAAGAATATAGTTATTCCGGAAGCGAACATATTTAAAGCTATAGCAGCGATAATTATATCTGCCTTTAATTTGAGATGAAAATATCCTAATAAGGCACCCATCCCGATACCAACCAGAATACCGCCTATCAAAGCGAGTACTAAACTTCCGGTGAAGGCACTTATGATGACCCCAAAAAAAGCAGAAATCAGCATTATTCCTTCCAGGCCTATATTTATAGAACCAGAAAGAACAGAAATTGCTACCCCTATCGCTGCAAATAATAGAGGAGTAGTAACTCTGATTATGGCAAATACAAATTGAGGAGAAAGTATACTTTTAAGTAGAGGGTTCATTACCTACCTCCTTTGCTTTGGCTTCTCTAACTGTAATCTTATATTTCCAATTTGCCAGAAAAGCTTCGGCAGTTATAAGAAGTATTATTATTGATTGAATCACCGTGATCATCTCAGAAGGTATATCTGAAAGAAGATTTAAAATTCTACCACCAACTCGTAAGTAAGCTAAGAATAAGGAAGAAAGAATAATTAACAGGGGATTATTCCTTCCGATAATAGCCACAACTACACCATCCCAACCATATCCCGGACTTAATTGCCAGTTAAACCTTCTGTGAACCCCCATAACCTCAGTCATACCCCCAATAGCGGCAATAAAACCTCCGATCACCTGGGCAATTATAATTACTTTAAAGACATTAATTCCTCCAAATCGGGCAAAATTTATATTAAAACCGCTGGTCCTTATCTCGTATCCTAAGGTAGTGTGGTATAAAAAATAATAAACCAGGACTGCAAATCCCAGGGAAATTATAACTCCTACATGAATTCTGGTACCCGGAATAAATTGAACCAGCCAGGCCGTTTCGGGAAGTTTATAGGAAACCAGATAACCGGCAGCTTTATCTCTAAAATGAAAATTAATAAGATATAATCCGATAAAATAAGCCACATAATTTAACATAAGACTGATCACAAGTTCACTGGTATTCCATTTGGCTTTTAGAAATCCGGGAATAAATCCCCAGAAAGCTCCGGTTAAACCAGCCACCAGTAAAACTAAAGGTATATGTAAAAAAGCCGGCATACTAGTAGAGACGCCGAAGGCGGTACCGACCACCGCTCCTATAAATAAGGCTCCTTCTGCTCCTATATTAAATTGTCCGGCCTGGAAGGGAATGGCAATGGCCAGACCACAAAATATAATCGGGGAAGCAGTCTCTATAAAATTTCCAAATCTACTCTTAGAAAGTAAGGGTCCCAAGAACAATGACTTCAAAGAAATCCCGGGCTCTTTACTTATAATATATATAATACAAACACTGATTATTATACCAATCAATATGGCTATTGCCACTCTGATAAGATTAAAATATTTTAAAATAAATTTTTCCACTTTATTCCCCCTTCTTTTTCACTCCGAGCATATATGGGCCAAGATCCCGTTGGGTTATGTCATTAACATCATCAAACCTTGCTACTATTTCACCATTATAGATTACTATTATTCTAGTGGATAATTTCAATACTTCATCTAAATCAGCCGAAACAAGAAAGATAGCGATACCATTATCTCGGGCGTCTTTTAATAAATTATGGATAAGTTCTTCTGAGCCTACATCTATACCTCTGGTCGGTTGAGCGGCGATAATTATTCTGGGATTTGAAGAAAGTTCTCTTGCCACCACAACTTTCTGAATATTTCCACCTGATAAAGATAAAATGGCAGCTTTTGAAGAAGGAGTTAGAATTTTAAATTTTTTAATCAATTCTTCGCTGGATTTACTAATATATTTCCAATCAAGAAACAGATTTTTATTAGAAAAATGATCCTGATAGTATCGGTCAACTATAATATTCTCTTCAATAGTCGTGTGTTCAGCAACCCCATTTTTCATTCTATCTTCAGGAATATGGGCAACCTTCTCTTCTCTTATCTCTCGGGGAGAAAATCTACTGACATCTTCTTCTCTAATAAATATTTGGCCAGAAGTAGCCTCTCTTAAACCGGTAAGAATTTCCACCAGTTCGGTCTGGCCATTGCCATCTACTCCAGCTACTCCAAGTATTTCTCCTGCTTTAACCTCAAAATTAATATTTTTTAAAACATAGATATTCTCTTCGTTTAAATAACTAAGATTTTTAACTGTAAACAAAGGATCCCCAACCTTTTTTGCTCCGGGAATCCTTTTAAAATTTATCTTTCTTCCCACCATCATATGGGCAATCATATGCTCATCTAACTGGTTAACATCATTGGTACTTATTACCTTCCCATCCCGCATAACTGTAACTTTATCCGCAATTAATTTGACTTCTTTTAATTTATGTGAAATAAAGATTATGGTTTTGCCATGATGTTTTAAATCTTTTAATGATTTAAAGAGAACTTCAGTCTCCTGAGGGGTTAATACTGAAGTAGGTTCATCTAAAATTATAAGTTCAGCATTTCTCATCAGTACTTTTAATATTTCCACCCTCTGTCTTATACCGATGGAAAGGTCTCTTGTCTTCTTATTTAAAGGAATTTTAAATCCAAATTTTTTAGAGGATTCTTCGGTTAGTTTGGTTATCTTTTTTAAATCAAGAAAAACTCCATATCGTAAAGGTTCAATCCCTAAAATTAAATTCTCAGCAACGGTTAAGTCCGGAGCTAACATTAACTGCTGATGCACCATTCCGATACCCATCTTAATCGCATCTAAAGAGTTCTTTATATTTACTTTTTTGCCTTTATAATAAATTTCTCCTTCCTGGGGGGCTTCCTCTCCGAATATTATTTTCATCAAGGTAGATTTGCCAGCCCCATTTTCACCAACTATAGCATGAATGGTATTTTCTTCAATATCCACACTGACCTCTTTATTAGCCATTACCCCATTGGGATAGATTTTGACAATATTTTTTAAAGATAATATATTTCCCATAAGATTCTCCATTTGGACTGGATGCTGGATGCCAAAGAACACCCAGCATCCGAGTATAAATTACTCTCCTTATTTAGAAAGCGGTATCTACTATAATTTCACCTGCAAGTATTTTTTCTTCAATTTCTTTGATCTTCTTTCTGAAATCTTCAGGGGTTAACTTCTTAAAGTTTTCATTATCTGCTACCCCTACTCCACCTTCTTTAATACCTAAACCTTCAGCTACACCGAATCTCAACTCCCCTTTAAGATAAAGATCTATCGCTCTATAGAT